>NZ_MEGA01000127.1:5088-5974 GCF_001725695.1 Microbacterium sp. SCN 71-21 | reverse complement strand
CCGCTCGACCGCGCGCGCGAAGCCTGGCAGCCCGCCCTCGAGCAACTTGTGCAGCGCGACGCGCGCCACCTCCCGTCCGTTTTCGTCAGCGAACTCATCGCCGGCCCTCGCGCCGACGATTACCTCGCTCTCCTGGGCGACCTCCACGCCACGCTCTACCGTCACCAGCAAGCCCTCGCCGGCCGCGAGAGCGTCACCATGTAGAGATGCGATGAGCGGCGAGGAGCGGTGGCGGATTCTTCGACTTCATGTCGAGGACCAGATACCTCTCACCGCTCTTGCCCGAGAGACCGGGATCGGCCTGCGCACGCTGCAACGCTGGAAGCAGCTCTACCGCGACCACGGCATCACTGCACTCAACCCGCATCCGAGAGCCGACGCGGGGACTCGTCGCACGGCGGGCGAATTGGTTGCGTTCATCGAGCGCCTCGCGTTGACCAGGCCGAGGCCAGCGCTCACGACGCTGCATCGCCTTGTCAGCACCGAAGCGGAGCGGCGGGGCCTGGCGGTGCCGAGCTACGCCACCGTCCGAGATATTGTGCAGTCCCTCGATCCGGCGCTCGTGACGCTCGCGCTGGATGGACCCGCCGCGTATCGCGATCGGCACGAGCTGGTGTACCGCCGCCGAGCCGACCGCCCCAACGAGATCTGGCAGGCCGATCACACCGAACTCGACATCCTCATTACCAGCGCCGCGGGCGGGAAGCCTGATCGCCCCTGGCTCACGATCGTGATCGACGACCACTCTCGCGCGATCTGCGGATACACAGTCTTTACCAGTGCCCCTTCCGCGATGAACACGGCCCTCGCGCTCCGGCAGGCGATCTGGCGCAAGACCGATCCCGCGTGGGCGATGTGCGGCATTCCCGACGTGCTCCACGTCGAC
>NZ_MEGA01000127.1:0-4968 GCF_001725695.1 Microbacterium sp. SCN 71-21 | reverse complement strand
AACGCACTGCCATTGAGCTGCGCATCCGGATCATCCACTCCACGGTGGGCCGGCCCCAAGGCCGCGGCAAGATCGAACGCTTCTTCCGCACCATCAACACCGAGCTCCTCCCTACTCTCCCCGGACACCTAGGGCGTGTTGCCAAACCCCGGAATTGATCCGGTGGAATCGGTGGCGAAGTAGGGGTCGTCGCAGGAAATCCCCTCGGAGGCCGTGTTGGAGATGATTGAAGCCGGGTCACCGTGTGGTGCGGTGCCCCGGCTTCAATCCTTATGTGCACGTCATCCGTAGTTGCGGCTGCCGACCGCGCCGTTGGGTGCGATCGCGTCGATGCGCGCGAGGTCGGTGGTGCTGAGGTGCAGGTCCGAGGCAGCGATGTTGTCCGCGACGCGGGCCGGGTTGCGGGAGCCGGGGATGGGCACGATGTAGTCGCGCTTGGCGAGCAGCCACGCCAGCGCCAGTTTGGAGAGCGTTGTGCCCTTTTCGGCGGCGAACGCGCGAAGTTCGTTGGACAGCGCGGCGTTCGCGTCGAAGTTGGCGGGCGCCCACCAGCCGAGATACTGGCGGAAGTCGTCGGCGGCGTACTCGGTGCGCGGCTTCGGGGGTGCGGCAAGGAACCCGCGCGCGAGCGGCGAGTATGCGACGAGGCCGATGCCGAGTTCCTCGATCACGGGCAGTACCGGCTCGGCGTCGTGGGCGAAGATGGAGTACTCGGACTGCAGTACGGAGATGGGGTGCACTGCGTGCGCGCGACGGATAGTTTCGCCGTCGGCTTCGGACAGGCCGAGGTACTTGACCTTGCCGGCCTGGACGAACCCCTGCATGACGCCGACGACATCCTCGATCGGCACGTCGGGGTCGGAGCGGTGCTGGTAGAGGACGTCGATCGTGTCAACGTTCAGGTTGCGGAGGCTGTTCTCGACGACCTCACGGATGTGGTCGGGGCGCGAGTTCATGCCTCCCTCCGGGGTCAGGCCGAACTTCGTGGCGATGACCACGTCATCACGGATCGGCGCGAGCGCCGTCCCGAGCAGCTGCTCGCCGGTGCCCCAGCCATACATCTCTGCGGTGTCGAAGAGCGTGACTCCCAGCTCGTGCGCGGTGCGGATCGCGGCGATCGACTCCGTGTCGTCGGAGGGTCCGTAGCCCGCGGCCGTTCCCATCGCGCCGTAGCCGATGGCCGAGACCTCGAGGCCTTGCCGGCCGAGTTTGCGTGATTCCATGGTTGATCCCTTCACGAAGCGACAGTCTACGCCATAACTGTCTGACTCAGACAAGTATGCGCGGTATGCTGACTGCATGATGAGTGCCGCACCCCCGCCGTCCCTGCGCGAGAAGACGCGCGCAGCTGTGCGCGCGCAGATCGCCGAGGCGGCCCTCGATCTTTTCGCTGAGCACGGCTTCGACGAGGTGACCGTCGAGCAGATCGCGGCGGCCGCCGGGATCTCAACACGCAGCTTCAACCGCTACTTTCCGGCCAAGGAAGACGCGATCCTCGGCGACACCGAACCGTGGGGCGTCCTCGTCCGCGACACCCTCGAGAACCGGCCGGTCAACGAGCCTGTCTGGGAGTCTCTGCGGCACGCGTTCAGCGCGCTCCTGGCCATGTCCGACATGAGCGGGGAGCGGCAGAAGCGTGGGATGCGCGTTCTCAACAGCGCCCCCTCGCTTCGTGCACGCAACCTCGAGAAGCACCTCGGCTGGGCGAGCACGCTCACGCCGATCGTGGCGCGTCGCATTGGTGGCGCGGATGCCGACCTGCGCGCATACGCTGTCGTGCAGTGCGCAATCGCTTGCTTCGAGGCAGCCCTTAACGCCTGGGCGATAGCCGGAGAGACTCGGTCGCCAGACGAACTCCTTGCCCTCTCGTTCGGTGCGCTCTCCGGCACCTAAGGAGCGTTGTGCGCGCTGCTGGTGACCCAATGGAGTGTCGCGGCGAGGCAGAGGCCAGCGTGGTAGTTGCGGGCGGTCTTGTCTGAGCGCATCGCGATCCCGCGCCACTGCTTGAGCTTGTTGAAGCACCGCTCGACGACGTTGCGGCCGCGGTAGCGCACGCGTTGCTCGTCGCCGAAGTCGATCGGCCGGCCCCGCTTCCTGCGGCGGTGCGCGATCTGGTCGTCGCGTTCCGGGATGGTCGCTGCGATCCCTCGTTCGCGTAGCCAGGCCCGGTTCGCTTTGGACGGGTAGCCCTTGTCCGCCAGGACCCGGTCCGGCCGGGATCGTGGCCTGCCCCTCGCGCCCGGAACGTGGATCTCGTCGAGCGTCGTGGCCAGCATGCTGGTGTCCGCGGTCTGTCCCGGCGTGAGGATGAACGCGAGAGCTCTGCCCTGCCCGTCGCACACCAGGTGATTCTTCGTCGTCAACCCGCCACGGGAACGCCCGATCGCATGACCGAGCGGTTCGTCACCGAACTTCTTGTAGTTCGACAGTGCCCCCTGTGGCGCGAGGAAGGGTCGCGCCATGCTGGTGCACTCGCACGATCGTGGAGTCGATCGACGCTACCCAGTCCAGATCCCCGGACTGCTGCGCGAGAGACTGCGTCTTCTCTAGAACCCGCGCCCACACACCCTGTTCGGACCACCGGTTGAAGTTCTTGTAGATCGTGTTCCAGTTACCGAACCGCTCGGGCACGTCGCGCCACGGCGCGCCGGTCCGGAACCGCCACGCCGTCGCCTCGACTACTGTTCGCCGATCCACCGGAGGCCGCCCCGTCGACTTCGCAGTCGGGAACAGCGGCCCGATCACAGCCCACGCGTCATCAGAGATCACATCACGCGACACACCCTCAAGACTCACCCACGCAGCACTCAAGGGTTTAGCAACACGCCCTAGTCGAGCAGGGCCGCGAGCACGTCGGCATCCACTTCTCCCCAAGGGATGCCGGGCGCGGACGCCGGGCGCGGACGCCGGGATCTCCCCGGCGTCCGCGCCGAGGCGTTCGTCGACCCAGCGCCGGAAGGGGTCGCGTTCGTCGGCGGCGCCGCGGACGGCTTCGGCCCGGGCCAGCGCTTCCCGCGCGACATCGGGGCGGCCCGCGGCGGCGTTCCACCCGGCGACACCGATGAGCACCGATGCGACGACGGGGTGATCGCGTGATCGCACGGCGAGCGGCAGAGCCTCGCGCAGCGCCGCTCGCGCCTCGTCGTGACGTTCGAGCAGGAGCAGCGCCTCGGCTCGCAGTGTGCTCGCCCACGCCAGGATCTGCTCCGGGAAGCCGGGTTCGAGGGAGATCCGTTCCGCGCTCCGCAACGCGGCCGCACCGTCTCCGACCGCGAGGTCCACCTGCGCCGCGGCCATGCGGGCCTGGGTGAGGGCGCGCACCGACCCGTCCGCGGTGGCGATCTCCTGCATCTCCGCCGAGCGGGCGCGCGCCTCGGGGATGCGGTCGAGGCGGAGCAGGATGCCGACGGCCTGCGCCCTCTGCTGCAGCAGATCGGAGATGGAGGTCAGACCGAGCACGACCTCGAGGGCGCGGTCGGTGACCTCCAGAGCCTCTTCCAGTCGCCCCACGAGCATGAGCCACTCGGCCCACAGCTGGCTCGCGATGCCGGTGCCCCACGGATCGCCGACCTCGGTGAACACCCGCAGCGCGCGTTCGCTCTCGACCCCGAGCACGGCCGTGTCGCCGGCGTTGACCGCGGCACCGGCGCGCAGCATGTGCATCGTCGCCCGCGACCACGGCGGCGCGGCGGCGATCTCGGCGTCGGTGAGATCGACGTGCCACGCGCGCTCGAACCCTCCCTCGGCGGACTCGAGCACCACCTGCGCCAGGCGCAGGAGCGGGCCGACGAGGGCCGAGATCTCGGACGGATGCCGCTGCGCCGCCTCCTGCAGCGTCGCCCGCCGCTCGGCGAACACGGCGGGATCGTAGGTCGGTGTCCCTCCGGGTTCGGGGAACGCGTCCGAGAACAGCGCCATCGACTCGATGACGACGCTCGGCTCGTCGTCGACCGGAGCGTCCGGATCGGCGAAGGCCGCGAGGGCGGGCCGCAGCTCCTCGACGCGTTCGCGCACCGCCCACGCCCAGAGCAGGGCCCGCAGCAGACGCCGGCCGGGCCGCCGGTCCGCGCCGGTCGTGCGCGTACGCAGCGCGGACGACAGGTTCTCCTCGTTGGCGTCGAACCAGGCGAGCCCGGCCCGCAGGCCCGGCCCGCGCATGGTGCCCTCGCGCTCGGTGGCGAGGGCGGTGAGAACGTCGGCCGCTCTCTCACGGAACTCGGCCTCGGCTCCTTCGGCGCGCAGCCGGTCGAGCCCGTACTCGCGGACCGTCTCGAGCAGCCGGAACCGCCCATCGCGTCGCACGAGCAGTGAGCGGTCGACGAGGGCGTCGAACACCGTGGCATCCACCCCGAAAGTCTCGGCGATCGCGTCGGAGTCGCCGCTGCCGATCCCGTCGGGGAACACCGACGAGGCGCGCAGCGCCACCCGCTCGTCGTCGGTGAGGGTGTCCCAGCTCCAATCGATGAGGGCGCGGAGGGTCCGGTGGCGTCCGGGGCTGAGCCGCGGACCGTGGGCGAGCAGCGCGAAGCGATCGCTCAGACCTGCGTCGATCTCGGCGAGCGTGAGGGTGCGCGCCCGGGCGGCGGCGAGCTCGATCGCGAGGGGGAGGCCGTCGAGCCGCTGCACGATCCGTTCGGCGGTCGCGTGCTCCTCGGGCGACGGCGGGGTGCCGCGCGCCGATCGCACGCGCCGGGCGAACAGCTCGTCGGCGTCGAGGGCGGGCAGAGGGCCGAGGTCGACGAACGCCTCGCCGACGACGCCCAGCGGCTCGCGGCTGGTCGCGAGGATCCGCAGGCCGGGCGTCCCGAGCAGCAGTGCCTGCGCGACCTCGGCGGCCTCGCGGATCACGTGTTCGCAGTTGTCGAGCAGCACGACCACGTCGCGGCCGGCGACGGCGTCGAGGACGCGTTCTCGCGGGGTCAGGGGGACGGTGGCGGCGGTCTCGTTCAGGCGGATGCCGTGACCGAC
>NZ_MEGA01000126.1:3843-6266 GCF_001725695.1 Microbacterium sp. SCN 71-21 | reverse complement strand
CCGCGGGCGCGACCGGGTTCCTCACGCTTCTCAGCGTGTTCAACCCGGCCATCGACGCAGGCCCCCAGTTCGGTGCCCAGCTCGGCCGGTTCCTCGTCGAGCTCGAGGTCGGCAGGACATGGCTGATCACGACGGTCGCCGGCGCCGCCCTCACCGTCCTGACATTCGCCGTGCGGTCCTGGGTCGGGACGCTTCTGGTCGCCCTGGTGGCGGTGGCCTCGCTCGTGCCGATGGGCACGCAGGGGCACTCCGGCGATGACGCCTTCCACCACGAGGCGATGATGGCGCTCATCCTGCACATCATCGGCGCCGCGGTGTGGCTCGGCGGGCTCCTGCTGCTCATCGCCGTCCGTCCAGCCCTCGACCGTCGCCGCATCCCCGATCTCGTCGCCCGCTACTCGAGCATCGCTCTGGCCGCGTTCGTGCTCGTCGCCGTGTCCGGCACGGTGCGCGCCGCCATCGGCCTGCAGGAGTGGTCCGATCTGCTCTCGCCCTATGGCGCGATCTTGGGCATCAAGGTCGTCGCGCTCGTCGGCCTCGGCCTCTTCGGGGCGTGGTACCGCACCCGCCTGATCGGCAGGATGCGCAGCTCCGACGCGGCATCCCGCCCTTTCTGGATGCTCATCGCGTTCGAGCTGGCACTGATGGGTGTGGCCAGCGGCGCCGCCGCAGCGCTGGCCCGCACTCCGCCACCGAACCCGGCCCCGCTTCCCGAGATCCCCTCGCCGGCAGAACGCCTCACCGGTGCCCCGCTGCCCCCGGAGCTCACGATCGAACGGTGGGTCACCGCGTGGAACGTGGACATGTTGTGGGCGGTGCTCGCCGGGTTCGCGATCTTCTTCTATCTCGCCGGGGTGTGGCGGCTGCGCCGGCGCGGCGACGCGTGGCCTGTGTATCGCACGATCATGTGGGTCGCCGGCATGGTGCTGCTGGTCTGGGTCACCGGCGGCGTCGTCAACGTCTACCAGGACTACCTGTTCAGCATGCACATGGTGGGGCACATGCTGCTCACGATGGCGATCCCGGTGCTGCTGGTCGCCGGCGCCCCGGTGACCCTCGCCGCCCGGGCGATCCGCAAACGCGACGACGGCACCCGCGGCGGGCGGGAGTGGATCCTGTGGGCGGTGCATTCGCCCGTCGCCCGCATCCTGACGAACCCGTTCGTCGCGGCCGCCCTGTTCATCGGCTCACTGTGGGTGTTCTATTACACCGACCTGTTCCGCTGGTCGCTGTACGACCACCTCGGCCACCAGTGGATGATCGCGCACTTCCTCATCACCGGCTACCTGTTCGCGCTCTCCCTGATCGGCATCGACCCGGTGCCGTGGCGGCTTCCCTACGCCGGCAGGCTGCTGCTGCTCATCGGTGTGATGGCGATGCACGCGTTCTTCGGCATCGCCATCATGATGCAGTCGGGGCTGATGGTCGCCGACTGGTTCGGGTCGATGGGTCGCACCTGGGGTGTCACACCGCTCGAGGATCAGTACACCGGCGGCGGTATCGCGTGGTCGATCGGTGAGATCCCCACCCTGATCCTCGCGATCACGGTCGCGATTCAGTGGAGTCGCAGCGACGACCGCGAGACCAAGCGGCGAGACCGGCACGCCGACCGCACCGGCGAAGCCGAGCTCGAGGCCTACAACGCACGCCTCACCGAGCTCGCCGACCGCGATGCTCGCAGCCGCAGATAGGGCGCACTACGTGACGACGAAAGAGGAGCTCGCCGACCGCTACGGTCGGGGACCGCGGCCCATCCGCCGCCGCGTGTTCTGGGTCACCGTCGCGACGGCGGCAATCCTGTCTGTCGCCGGGCTTTCGTGGCTGACTGTCTCGAACTCGCTCGACGACGTCGGATTCGACGAGACCGGATACGAGCTGGTCGATGCGCGCACCGTGACCGTATCCTTCCAAGCCACGCCACCCGCTGGGACGTCGTTCGCATGCGCGGTGCAGGCATTGGATGAGGACTTCGGCATCGTCGGTTGGCGGGTCATCGAGTACCCCGCGTCCGAGGAGATCACACGAGCACTCGTGGAGACCATCCCGACCGTCGCGCAGGCAACGACCGGCACCGTGCAATCCTGCTGGGCCACATAGCCGCGCAAGGGAGGCCGTCGCCTGCGCCGGCTGAGTCTCTCAAGCGGTGGGCCTGTCTTCGTGGTCGATGCCGTGGTGCTCTTTGCCGCGCTCGAAGTTGAGCAGGCGGAGTGCGTTGCCGACGACGATCAGGGTGGAGCCTTCGTGGATGAGTACGACCGCGCCGATGTTCAGGCCGAGGAAGGTGGCGAGGATGAGGAACGCGACGATCGCGAGGCTGGCGATGAGGTTCTGCCGGATGATGCGGCTGGTGGCGCGGCTGAGCCGCACGGCGAACGGGACGCGGCCGAGGTCGTCGCTCATCAGCGCGATGTCGCAGGTTTCCA
>NZ_MEGA01000126.1:3195-3806 GCF_001725695.1 Microbacterium sp. SCN 71-21 | reverse complement strand
CGTCGGCGCGGGCCATCGCGGGGGCGTCGTTGACGCCGTCGCCGACCATCGCGATCGGTCGGTGGGTTTCGGCGAGGCGGGTGATCTGAGCGACTTTGTCCTCGGGGAGCAGTTCGCCGATCGCGGTGTCGACGCCGACTTCCCGGCCGACCGCGTCGGCGACGCGCTGGTTGTCGCCGGAGATCATCACGAGCTGCCCCACGTTCGCGCCCCGGAGCGCGCTGAGCACCTGGGCGGACTCCGCGCGGGACGCATCCATCACGCCGACGATGCCGAGGAACCGGTCGCCACGGCGGATGATCATCAGCGTCTGCCCGGAGTCCCGCGCCTGCGTGTACGCGTCGGCGAGCGTGCCGGTCAGCGCGAGTTGCTGCTCGTCGAACATGCGCAGGTTGCCGACGTCGACCCGCTCGCCGTCGATCGTCGCCGTGACGCCACGCCCGACGACCGCGTTCAGGTCTGTCGCGGTGAGGCGCTCGGCCTGGGGGACGCGGGGCTCGAGGTCGCGGACGATCGCCTCGGCCAGCGGGTGATCGCTGAGCGCTTCGACAGCGACCAGAGTGCGGATCAGCTCGGACTCGGGCACGTCGGCGGCGGGGGTGACGGACGTC
>NZ_MEGA01000126.1:0-3147 GCF_001725695.1 Microbacterium sp. SCN 71-21 | reverse complement strand
GGGGCACCCCAGGTCAGGGTGCCGGTCTTGTCGAACGCCATCGCCTTGACCCGCCCGAGCGTCTCGAGCGGGGCGCCGCCCTTGACGAGCACCCCGGCACGCGCAGCACGGGCGACCCCTGCCAGCACCGCGGCCGGGGTTGCGATCGCGAGCGCGCAGGGGCTGGCGGCGACGAGCACGGTCATGGCGAGGTAGAACGCGTCGGGGAACGGTTGCGCGAACGCGAGCCAGGAGATCAGGAGGGTGACGGCGACCCCGAGGATCACGGCGGGCACGTACCAACGCTGGAACCGGTCGATGAACTGCTGTGTGGGGGAGGCGGCCTGGTCGGCGGAGCGGACGAGCTCGACGACCTTGCTGAGCGTCGAGTCCGCGGAGGTCGCGGTGACCTCGACCTCGAGCACGCCGGACCCGTTCACGGTGCCGGCGAACACACGGTTGGCGGCGGGCAGGGTGTCGACGGTGCGCATCGCCCGCTCCGGGTCGGCCACCGGCTCCTTCTCCACCGGAATCGACTCCCCGGTGACCGCGGACTGATCCACCGCGGACACCCCGGAGATCACGAACCCGTCTGAGGGAATGCGGGAGTTCGGGCGGATGACGACGATGTCCCCGACGACGATCTCCTCCACCGGCACCTCCACCGGCTCGTCCCCGCCGCGGCGCACCAGGGCGCTGCGGGGAGCGAGCTCGGCCAGGGACTCGATGGACTTGCTTGCACGGCTGAGGGCGTATTCCTCGAGCGCGTGGCCGAGGCTGAACAGGAACAGCAGCACCGCCCCTTCCGCCCACCGGCCGATGAGGGCGGCGCCGATCGCGGCCACCAGCATGAGGAAGTCGACCTCGAACTTCCCTCGCATCGTCGAGGCGATCGCGGTGCGGAACGTGAAGAACCCACCGAAGAAGTAGGTGGCGAGGAAGAACACCAACGGCCACCCGACCATCGGCAGCCCCAACGCGAACTCGGCGATCATCCCGCCGGCGTAGGTCACGCCCGCGGCGATCGCGAACCACAGCTCCCACCGGGCCGAACCGTGGGAATGGTCGTGCGTCTCCGCAGCGGGCGCGGTAGTCGTCGGGGAAGAAGCAGTCATGCGACCAGGATACATCACAAGATCATGATATATTGTAGTTGTGAATGATTATCGTGATCGGAGGGCACAATGGTGAGCATGGCCGGTACTGAGACGCGTCGGGAAGCAGGCACCCTGTCCGTAGCGGATGCTGAGCGTCTCGCCGAGATCATGCAGGCACTGGCGTCACCTGTGCGGCTGCGCATTCTGAGCGCGCTGAGTGTTCAGCCGAGCACCGTGACCGACCTCAGCGAACAGCTGCACATCGGACAGACGACCACATCGAACCATTTGCGGCTGCTGCGGCATCTGAGCCTGGTCCTTGGCACGCGCGACGGCCGGCACATCCACTACTCGCTCTTCGACGACCACGTCTCCGAACTGCTCGAGGAGGCCATCGGGCACCTCGAGCATCTGCCCGGCGGAGGATGACGCCTGCCGGAGCTCCCCGATTGACGAGAGTATTCCCGTTCACGTCGGGGGGCGCTGCTGCGGCCGGGGAGAGCGCGTCGCTGCCGGTTCGGACACGCTGCATGGTGTGTAGCCGATCGCCGCGACGGCCATGAGCTCTTGTAAGAATCCGCCACTACTCGCGGAATCCTGAACCCGAAACCCCAGCCAACTACCGTGGAATCGCGGCATTCCTCGCCATCTCGAGCGGGAACCTACAGAGCTGTAGGTTCCACGCCGAAATGACATATTCCACGGGTAGTTGGCGGCGGTTTCAGAGTCCTAGCGCAACACCTCGTCGAGGAGGTTCGTTGTGTCGAGGAAGATTCCGTGGGCGACGCGGGCGGGCGCGGTTCGAGGGCTGATCGCGGGTCGTTCTGCGATCGAGTTCGCGCCGACTCTGGGTGTCAGCATGAGCGTCGTGAAGTTGTGGGCCAAGCTCGCGGGCGTGGAACTGATGATGGGTCGCGTCGGTGGCGCGAGGCCGATGCCGATGGATGTGGTGGTCGAGGGGCACCCTGATCGGGGGTATCGGCGGCTCACGCTCGCGGATCGGTCGTTCATTCAGGCAGGCTTGGCGATGCGTCCCCCGTTATCGATCCGGTCGATCGCGGCGGAGTTGTCCGTGTCCGCCTCGACGGTCTCCCGCGAGATCCGTGCGCATCAGGTGCGGCACTGGGATCGAAGTCACTACGACGCGGAGATCGCGCACTATCGCGCGTTGGCGGCGCGGCCGCGGTCGCGACCCGGGAAGCTGGAGCATCCGCCGTTGCGGGACGCGGTCGTGTCACGCTTGAACAACCGATACTCCCCGCAGCAGGTCGCGGGCGAGTTGACGCTGCTGTTCCCCGACGACCCGGAGATGCGCGTGTCGCACGAGACGATCTACCAGGCGCTCTACGTGCAAAGCAAAGGCGCGTTGCGTCACGAGCTCACGGTCGAGAAGGCGCTGCGGTCCGGGCGAACTACACGTATCCCGAAATCGAAGCTGCCGCGCAGATCGAGTCGACCCTGGCTGGAAGGCGCCCGCCTTGCCGATCGTCCCGCCGAGGTCGAGGACCGAGCGGTGCCCGGCCACTGGGAAGGCGACCTCGTCGTCGGACCGGGCAACTCGGGCATCGTGACCCTGGTCGAACGCACGCACCGGTTCACGCTCCTGGGACGGCTGCCAGGGCAACGCGACAGCAAGACCGTCACGGACGTCCTCGCCGGCATGATCCGCGACCTTCCCGCAACGCTCACGCGCACGATCACCTGGGACCAGGGCGCCGAGATGGCCGAGCATGCCGCGTTCACAATCGCCAGCGACTGCAACGTGTACTTCTGCGACCCGCACTCACCCTGGCAACGCGGCACGAACGAGAACACGAACGGGCTGATCCGCGACTTCTACCCGAAGGGCACGAACTTCAACGAGATCACCGACGACGAACTCACCGAAACCCAGCGACTCCTGAACATCAGACCGCGTCGCACCCTCGGCTACCGGAAACCAGCTGACATGATCAACGAACTGATCAACGGTGTTGCGCTGACAACCTGAAACCGCCCTCTTCAGCGTCAGCGCAAGCGACACCAGCGAGGTCGGTTGGGAGATCGTATCGGACAGTTGCACGTTCGACAC
>NZ_MEGA01000125.1:0-6096 GCF_001725695.1 Microbacterium sp. SCN 71-21 | reverse complement strand
CCGTATCCAGGTCCTGCGTCTGGGCACCCGCGTCGCGAACATCCCCGCGAAAGACACATCCATGGAAGAACTCGTCGGACTCATGACCGGCGCCGTCACCCACGACACGAAGGAGTCGGCCCGATGAGCACGACGCAGTCGGCGAAGGAGAACACCTCCGCCACCTCGAGCAGCCCGGCCGCGCCGCGGACGGAGACGGTCGCCATCGGCACCCTCACCGAGCCGAAGGCCGGCTTCGTGCGCAAGCTCCTGCGCGCACAGGCCTTCCAGATCTTCCTCGTCCTCCTCGTGATCGTGCTGATCTTCGGCGCCCTGGCACCCACGACGTTCGCGCAGTGGTCCAACTTCCGCCTCGTCCTCCAGAACGCCTCGATCCTCGCGATCCTCGCCGTCGGCATGACCTTCGTCATCTCGACGTCGGGCATCGACCTGTCGATCGGTTCCGTGCTCGTCTTCTCCGGCGTCGTCTCCGCGATGACGATGCGCGCGATCGGCGGCGACGGCTGGGGTGTCGCCACGATCGGCATCCGTGCTCGTCTTCTCCGGCGTCGTCTCCGCGATGACGATGCGCGCGATCGGCGGCGACGGCTGGGGTGTCGCCACGATCGGCATCCTCGTCTCGATCGCCTCCGGCATCCTCTGGGGCCTGTTCAACGGCTTCCTCATCGCCAAGGGCAAGATCCCGCCCCTCATCGTCACGCTCGGCTCCCTCGGCATGGGACTCGGATTCGCCCAGATCCTCACCGGCGGCGTCGACATCCGCGAGGTGCCGCTCGTGCTCACCACCTCGATCGGCTACGGCAACGTGTTCGGCACGGTCCCGATGATCTCCGTGATCGCCCTCGTCATCGTCGTCATCGGCGGGATCGTGCTGCATTTCACGCGCTTCGGGCTCCACACCTACGCGGTGGGATCCAGCGAGATCGCGGCGCGTCGCGTCGGCGTGAAGGTCGACCGCCATCTCATCGCCGTCTACACGCTCTCGGGCGCGCTGGCCGGTGTCGCCGGCGTCCTCTCGCTCGCGCAGTTCTCGACCACGGCGATCGCCGGTCAGTCGCAGACGAACCTCAACGTGATCGCCGCGGTCGTCATCGGCGGCACGTCGCTGTTCGGCGGCGTCGGCACGATCTTCGGCACCGTGATCGGTCTGTTCATCCCCGCGGTGCTGCAGAACGGATTCGTGATCACCGGTGTGCAGCCGTTCTGGCAGCAGGTCGCCGTCGGCGCCGTGCTGATCACCGCGGTCTACGTCGACCAGGTGCGTCGCTCCGCCGCCATGCGCGGCAACTCCCAAGGCCTCTGGCGAAAGTTCGTCAGTGGGGGTCGCCGCGGGTGACGGCCCGCGACGACCTGATGAATCAACCCATCAATTCACCAAGAGAAACGGTAGTCACAATGAAGTGGAATACGAAGGCTCTGGCGGTCGTCGCTGTGGGCGCGTCCGCGATGTTCGCCTTGTCGGCTTGTTCGTCGGGATCGGGCGGATCGTCCGCGTCGGGCGGAACGGGACCGAAGATCGCGTTCGTGCAGGGCGTGGCCGGTGACGAGTTCTACATCTCGATGCAGTGCGGCATCCAGTCCGCCGCGAAAGCCGCCGGCGCGACGGTCACCACCCAGGGACCGGAGAAGTTCGACCCCACCCTGCAGAAGCCGATCGTCGACGCGGTCGTGGCCTCCAAGCCCGACGCGCTGCTGATCGCCCCGACCGACGTGACCGCGATGCAGGCCCCCATCGCCGCGGCCGCCGCCGCCGGCATCAAGGTCGTCCTCGTCGACACCACCCTGCAGGACCCGTCCATGGCCGTGTCCCAGATCTCCTCCGACAACAAGGGCGGCGGCGCGGCCGCGTTCGACGCGATCAAGGCCGCCCACCCCGACGGCGGCAAGGTCCTCGTCGTGTCCATCGACCCCGGCATCTCCACCAGCGACGACCGCGCCGCCGGCTTCGAAGACGCCGTCGCGAAGGACTCGAAGTTCACCTCCCTCGGCATCCAGTACTCCCACAACGAGCCCGCCACCGCCGCGGAGATCGTCACCGCAGCCCTCCAGAAGGACCCCGACATCGTCGGCATCTTCGCCGCGAACCTGTTCGCCGCCGAAGGCACCGCGACCGGCATCAAGCAGGCCGGCAAGACCGGCGTGACCGTCGTCGGCTTCGACGCCGGACCCGCCCAGGTCAAGGCCCTCAAGGACGGCACCGTCCAAGCCCTCGTCGCCCAGGAACCCGGCACCATCGGAAAGGACGCCGTCGCCCAGGCCCTCGCCGCCCTCAACGGCCAGACCGTGCAAGCCAAGATCCAGACCGGCTTCACCGTCATCACCAAGGACAACGTCGACACCACCGCCAAAGACGCCGTCTACCAGTCCTCCTGCGGCTAACCACCACACCACCACCCGCCCGCGGGCGCGCCGGTACCGGCCGCCCGCGGGCCTCCGCATTCCCCGCGACATCCACCGAGGAGCCCGCTCATGACCACCCTGTCGGCCGCCACCCTGGGCGACCTCGCCCCCACCGTCGCCGTACCGGAGTACGACCGTTCGCGCGTACGCACCGGCATCGTCCACATCGGCGTCGGCGGCTTCCACCGCGCCCATGAGGCGATGTATCTGGATCGCGTTCTCGGCACCGGGTCCACCGAGTGGGGGATCTGCGGCATCGGGATGCTCCCCTCCGACGTCGCCATGCGCGACGTGCTCGCTGCGCAGGACGGCCTCTACACCCTCGTGACCACCGCGCCCGACGGGTCGACGGAGGCACGGGTCGTCGGCTCCCTCATCGAGTACCTCTACGCCCCCGATGACCCCACCGCTGTGCTGGACAAGCTCGCGCACCCCGACACCCGCATCGTCTCGCTCACGATCACCGAGGGCGGGTACGGCATCGACGACGCGACCGGCGCCTTCCGGCCGGTGGATGCCGCGGTGCTCGCAGATCTCGAAGGGTCGTCGTCGGACGTGCCCCGCAGTGTGCTCGGCTATCTGACCGCGGCGCTGCGGCGCCGCCGCGACGCCGGCGTCCCCGGGTTCACGGTGATGTCGTGCGACAACATCCAGGGCAACGGCCACGTCGCGCGCACGGCGCTGCTCGGATTCGCGGAGCGCGTCGACTCCGACCTGGCCGCCTGGATCGGCGAGACGGTGTCGTTCCCGAACTCGATGGTCGATCGCATCACCCCCGTCACGACCGACGAGACGCGCGCCGCGGTCTCGCGCGACATCGGCATCGAGGACGGCTGGCCGGTGCACTCCGAGTCGTTCGAGCAGTGGGTGCTCGAGGACGACTTCCCCCTCGGCCGCCCGGCACTGGACGAGGTCGGCGTGCAGCTCGTGGACGAGGTGCTGCCGTACGAGCTCATGAAGCTCCGGCTGCTCAACGCGTCCCACCAGGCGATGAGCTACCTGGGGATCCTTGCGGGTGAGCGCTTCGTGCACGACGTGTGCACCGATCCGCTCTTCGTCGGGTTCCTCCTCGACTACATGCACATCGAGGCGATTCCGACGCTCGAACCCGTGCCGGGCATCGACCTCGACGCCTACTGCGCGACCCTCATCGCGCGCTTCGGCAGCGAGGCGATCCGTGACACGCTCGCCCGCCAGGTCGTGGACGGCTCGGATCGCATCCCCAAGTTCCTGCTGCCGGTCGTGCGGTCCCGCCTCGCCTCCGGCGGCGACATCCGCCGCGCGGCACTCGTGCTGGCCGCGTGGAGCGTGTTCCTCGAGCGCAGCGCGGAGCCCGGCACCGCTCTGCCGGCGGTCGATCGCCGACTGGGCGAGTTGCAGGAGGCCGCCGCCCGGGAGGGGGCACGACCCGGCGCGTTCCTCGACTACGCGCCCGTGTTCGGCGAACTGGGAGTCGATGCGGCACTGCGGGCGGCGTTCATCGCTGCGCGCGCCTCACTCGCTGAGCGCGGCGCACGCGGCGCGATCGAGGCACTCCAGGGCTGACGGCGCTGCCCGGCCACGGCCGGGCAGCGCCGGACGCGTGCGCCGTCCGACGGACGTGCGACGCCCTCCGCCGTCAGTCGCCCGCGGGCGCCGGAAGCCGGCACGACTCGCGCTCGACGAGAGCGACGTGAGCGCGCCGAGCCGATACGGATCCTGGTCGATGACCGACACCGACGGCGTGAGCGTATCGGCCATCGGGAAGTCGCCGAACCCGATCATCGCCATCGGGTCCGCGCGCAGCACATGCGCGAGCGCCATCGAGGTGCGCGCGTTGGCGGAGAAGAGAGCCGTGGGCGGTTCGGGCAGCGCACGCAGGCGCACGAGCGCCGCGGCCGCGGCATCCCGATCCGACACCATCACCTCGACGAGGTCGTCCGAACGACGGATGCCGGCCTCGTCCTGTGCCCGGCGCCACCCCTCGAACCGCTTCGTCTCGGTCGACAGATGCAGCACGTCGCCCACGTACGCGATGCGGCGGTGACCGTGGGCGATGAGATGGGAGACCGCCAGGTGCGCGCCCTGCTCGTCGTCCTCGGTGAACGTGTCGGTCTCGAGGTCTACCGGGCCTCGGTCGACGAAGACGATCGGCGTGTGCTCCCGCCAGCGCTGCAGCCACGAATGATCGAGGCCCACCGGGGCGACCACGAGCCCGGACAGCTTTCGCCCGAGCATCGACTCGATCGCGTCGCGCTCATCGACGGGGTCGTCGCCGAGGCTGGTGACGAGGGTGGAGATGCCCTGGGCACGCGCGGTGTCCTCGATCGCCCGAGCGATGGCCGCGAAGAACGGGTCGACGATGTCCGGTACCGCGACGCCGATCACCGATGCGCGACCGGCACGGAACGTGGTGGCGAGCACGTTCGGCACGTAGTTGAGCTCGCGCATGGCCTTCTCGACCTCGGCGCGGGTCGCGGGCAGCACGTGCGGATCGTCGTTGAACACCCGCGAGACGGTCTTCGTGCTCACGCCCGCACGGGCGGCGACATCACGCATCGTCGACATCGGCGCTCTCCCCTTCGCGTCTTTCCCCGGATCCTCGGATCTCGCGCAACCCTATCCCCCGGGAGCCGTGGTCGACGCCCGGGGGTCGTCGGGTGTCAGGCGCGGCCGTCGACCGCGTCGGCGAGCTCCCGCAGGCGGGGCAGGGCACGGTTCGTCAGCAGCTCCTCGCGACGTCCGGCGTCGGCCGAGAGGGAGTCCTTCCACAGCGAACGGCCCGCCATGGCGCCCGCGGCGCCGTGGGCGACGGCCGTGGCCACCTGACCGATGAACGTCTCGTGGTCGACGCCGGCCGAGAGCACGGCCCACGGCACGCCCTGGGCGGCCTCGGTCACGCGCGCGCAGCCCTCGGCGGAGCCCGGGTACTGGAGCTTGAGGATCTTCGCCCCGCACGCGACGGCGAGCGCAGCACCGTCGGCGACGAGCGTCGGGAAGGCGGCGGCGTACTCCTCGTCGCTCTCGCCCTCGAGCTGGTAGGTGAGCAGCTCGACGATCAGCAGCAGGCCCTCCGCCTCGCACGCGGCGACGAGGTCGCGGATCTCACCGGCCACGCGGGAGTCGAGTCCCTGCTTGTCGGGGCGGGTGTACCAGAGCATCTTGGCGACGTCGGCGCCCTGCTCACGGATGGAGTGCGGAGTCGCGCCGGGGACGTAACGGGTGTACTTCAGGCCGTCGACGGTCTCGAACCCGGACGCGTCGAGCCCGACGACGAGCGCCGTCTCGCGCGAGAGCACACCGTCGTCGACGATCCCGGGAAGCGCGACCTCGGGGTCGAGCAGGATGGCCGGGGCGTGGTTGGCGAGGTGGCGCACGAGGTCCGCCTTGACCTCGGCGAGCTCCTCGCGGGTGATCGCGTCGGAGCCGTGCGGGGCGTCCTTGATGGCCGCCTTCATGCCGTTGCGCTGATCGGCGGCGACGATGAGCATGTTGCCGTCCGGGGTCGAGATCGACTGGAGGGCGCGGCGCTCGAGCGTGGTCAGTTCGTTCATGGGGTGCTCCTTGGTGGGGGTCGATGGCAGACGGGCGGATGCCACGTCCGCAGGCTCTAGGGGGTGGTCGGTGTCGCCGCGGGGGATGCGGACACGAGGCGCGCGGCCACACGGGCTGCGCCGTACGCGGTGTCCTGCTCGCGGGTGGAGACGGTGACGTCGG
>NZ_MEGA01000124.1:3917-5062 GCF_001725695.1 Microbacterium sp. SCN 71-21 | reverse complement strand
TGGAGGCGCTCGGCCGCGCGCTCGGAGAGGCGCTGCGCCCCGGCGACGTGGTCGTGCTCACCGGCCCCCTCGGCGCCGGCAAGACGACCCTCACCCGCGGGATCGGCGCAGGCCTCGGCGTGCGCGGCCCGGTGCAGTCGCCGACCTTCGTCGTCGCCCGCACGCACCCCTCGCTCGTGGGCGGCGCGCCCCTCGTGCACGTCGACGCGTACCGCCTCGGCTCGGCCGCCGAGCTCGACGACCTCGACCTCGACCTCGGCTCGTCGGTGACGATCGTGGAATGGGGTCGCGGGATGGTCGAGGCCCTCACGGACGCCTGGTGGGAGGTCGAGATCGAGCGTCCGACCGGCGGCCGCGGCGCCGACACGATGTGCGGCGACGCGTCGCGGCGCACCGACGAGCTCGACGCCGACGCCCCGCGGACTGTGACGATCTCCCGCCGTCCCTGATCGCGGCACGCGCCCGGCCGGGCCCGGCCGGGCGATCGGCCGCGATCCCCGGGACGTGCCGGTGGCGGCATACCCTAGAGAGGTGATCCTCGGCATCGACACCTCGCTCGGCACGGCCGTCGCCGTCGTCGACGCCGACGGGGTGGTGCGCTCCGAGGCGACGAGTGCGAATCCGCTCGGCCATGCCGAGGTGATCGGCGATCTGCTCGCCGCAGCGCTGGCCGCGGCATCCGTCACCGCCGCGATCGGCGCGCAGGTCGACGCGCCTGCGCCGACCGCCCTCACGCAGGTCGTCGCCGGCATGGGACCGGGGCCCTTCACCGGCCTGCGCATCGGCATCGCCGCCGCGCGCACGTTCGCGCTGGCCCGCGACCTTCCCGTGATCGCGGTTCCGAGTCACGACGCGGTCGCCCTGTCGATCCTGCTGCGCGCCGCCATCGCGGGCGACGATGCCGGCCGCTTCGCCGTCGTCACCGACGCGCGCCGCCGCGAGTTCGCCTACTCGGTCTACGAGGGACTCGACGACGACGGGCTGCCGGTGCGGATCGGCGACGCGGCACTCGCGCCGCGCGCCGACCTCGACGCTGCCCTCGCCGAGCGGGGCGCGCGACGCGAGGATGCGGCATCCATCCCGGCGGCGCTGCTCGCGCTCGCCGGCTCCCGGGCGGTCGCCGCGTCGCGCGTGCTCACGGGCGA
>NZ_MEGA01000124.1:0-3907 GCF_001725695.1 Microbacterium sp. SCN 71-21 | reverse complement strand
ACGAGCCGCTCTACCTGCGCTCTCCCGACGTGACCCTGCCGGGCGCCCCGAAGCGGGTGACGGCGTGATCCGCGACGCGACCCTCGACGACCTCGCCGCCATCATGGCCCTCGAGCACGCGGCGTTCCCCACCGACGCGTGGAGCGAGCCGATGATGCGCGAGGAGCTGCGCTCGCCGCACGGGCGCTACTACGTCGTCGAGCAGGCCGGCCGTCTGATCGGCTATGCGGGGCTGCGCGCCCCGTGGGGCGGGCGCGACGGCGACGTCCAGACCATCGCGCTCGAGAGCGCGGCGCGGGGGCGGGGTCAGGGGCGAGCGCTGCTGCGGCACCTGCTCGCGGAAGCCGCCGCGCGGGGCGTCGCCGAGGTGTTCCTCGAGGTGCGCGACGACAATCCGGTCGCGCAGGCGCTGTACCGCTCCGAGGGGTTCGTCGAGGTCGGCCGGCGCCCCCGCTACTACCAGCCCGACGACGTCGATGCGATCGTGATGAGCCTGGATGTCGCCGCCTGGCGCGGCGCCGCAGAGGACACGGCCGCCGCACAGAGCCCCGCCGCCGGCGAGGGCCCCGCCGATACCGCCCGGGGAGCGTGGTGCACGTGAACCGTGACCAGCCCCTCGTGCTCGGCATCGAGACGAGCTGCGACGAGACCGGCATCGGCATCGTGCGCGGCCGCACCCTGCTGAGCAACACGATCGCGAGCTCGATGGCCGAGCACGCCCGCTATGGCGGCGTCGTGCCCGAGGTCGCGGCCCGCGCCCACCTCGAGGCGCTGCAGCCCTCGATCGCCGCCGCGCTCGCCGAGGCGGGCGTGACGCTCGCCGAGCTCGACGCGGTCGCCGTCACGAGCGGCCCGGGCCTCGCGGGTGCGCTGATGGTCGGCATCGGGGCCGCGAAGGGGCTCGCGACCGGGCTCGGCGTGCCGCTGTACGCCGTGAACCACCTGGTCGGGCACATCGCCGCCGACATCCTCGCCGAAGACGCGGCCCCGCTGGAGTACCCGACGGTCGCGCTGCTGGTCAGCGGTGGGCACACCTCGCTGCTGCTCGTGCGCGACCTCACGAGCGACGTCGAGCTTCTCGGCGAGACGATGGACGACGCGGCCGGCGAGGCGTTCGACAAGATCGCCCGCATCCTCGGGCTGCCCTACCCCGGCGGTCCCGAGATCGACAGGGCCGCGGCATCCGGAGACCCGGACGCCATCCGCTTCCCGCGCGGGCTGTCGCGGGCGTCCGATCTGCACGAGCACCGCTACGACTTCTCGTTCTCGGGGCTGAAGACGGCCGTCGCGCGCTATGTCGAGCAGCACGGAGCGGATGCCTCGGTGCCCGACATCGCGGCATCCTTCCGCGAAGCGGTGGTCGATGTCCTCGTGACGAAGGCCCTCGACGCCTGCGCCCGGTTCGACGTGCCCCGGCTCCTGCTCGGCGGCGGGGTGATCGCCAACCGGCGGCTGCGCGAGGTCGCGACGGCGCGGGCCGAGGCTGCCGGGGTCACCGTGCGCATCCCCCCGCTCAGCCTCTGCACTGACAACGGCGCGATGATCGCGGCGCTGGCCGCCGAGCTCATCGCCTCGGGCCGCGCACCCTCGACCCTCGCTTTCGGCGCGGATTCGACGCTGCCGGTGACCGAGATCCAGGTGGCCGAGGGGGTGCCCGCGTGAGCGGCGAGCGCGCGGGGGCCCCGGAGGACCGGTCCGCCGCGACGGCCGGCGGGGCGTGGCCGCTCCCGGCACACGGTGCCGACGCGGTCGAACCGCCCTCGCCCGATGTGGTGACACCGCCGGCGAGTGCGGCGCTTCCAGGCGCTCACCGTGGCGGCTTCTCGCGCGAGCTCACGGCGCCCGTCGATGTCGCCGCCCTGCAGCCCGTGCACGAGCAGACGGTCTTCGACGTGCCGGCGCCGGCGCCGGCGGTGCGTCATCCGGTGCCGCTGTCGGCGCTCGGCCTGGGCACCGCGATCATCGCGCTCGGCGCCTCTCTGGTCGTCGGATGGATGCTGCCGCTCGGCGTGCTCGCGGTCGGATTCGGCATCGCGGCCCGGCGGCGTCCGTCCCCGGGACGTGCGATGGCGATCTGGGCGATCGCGCTCGGCGCCGGGTCGATCCTCTACAGTGCGGCGTGGCTGACCTGGGCGGTCGTCGCCTCCGGCGCGCTCGGCTGACGGTCCCTCGCCGAGGGTCCCCTCGCCCGCCGACGTCGCGACCGGCGCCCGCGGCTCAGTCGTCGACGCGGTCGGCGAGCAGCGCCACCCGCCGGTCGCCGATGCGGGTGACGAACAGAGTGGCCGATTCATCGCCTCGCAGCGCGAGCGCGCGACGCAGCGCTGCCGGGTCGACGTCGACGCCCCGCTTCTTGATCTCGAGGCGGCCGATGCCGCGGGCGCGCAGCGCCTTCGCGAGCGGTTTCGTCGCGACGGGGAGCTCGTCCCGCACGCGGAAGCTCTGCACGAACGGGCTCGTGAGCGCGGCGTCCGAGGTCAGATAGGCGATGTGCGGGTCGATCGTGCCCGCCTCCAGCGCCCGCGCGACGTCGCCGATGAGGCGCGCGCGGATCACCGCCCCCTCGGGTTCGTGCAGGTAGGCGCCGACCGGGCGTGCGTCGACGTCGGGAGCGTCCCCGGCCGCCGTGATCTCGTGCACGCGCTCCCCGCGGATCACGAGTGCCGCCCGGCGCACGCCGTCGCGGGCGAGCGCGCCGGTGAAGAGCACGAGCTCGACGGTCGATCCGTCCACCGAGATCCACTGCGCCTCCGCATCCGCGGGGATCTCGGCCCGATCGAACGCGGGCCCGAGCTTGATGCCCGCGCTCGTGCGCGCCGCGAGCGGGAACACCCACTCCAGCGAGGGGGTGTACTCGGATGCCGCGACCCGCGCCTGCGCGTCGTGACCGGCGACGCGGCGGGCCGGGTCGAGCCACACGGCGTCCATGCCGCCGAGGTCCACGTCTTCGGCGCGGGCGTGACGCACCTCGACGGCATCGCCGAACGGGGCGAGGTTGTACGCGGCGACCGCCGCTGTCACCTCGTCGGCGTCGACGGCGAGGACCGACATCCCGAGCCCGGCGAAGCCGAGGCTGTCGCCGCCGATGCCGCAGCCGAGGTCCGCGACGCGCCCGATGCCGGCGTCGCGGAATCGGGCGGCATGGCGGGCGGCGACGACCGGGCGTGTCGACTGCTCCAGGCCCGCGCGGGTGAAGAGCATGCCGGCGGCGAGTTCGCCGAACTTGGCGGCGCCCCGGGCGCGCAGGTGCGCCTGCGAGACGAGCGCGGTCACGGTGTCGGGGTCGAGGCCCTCGGTCCGCAGGCGACTCACCGCGCGGGCGGTGTCGTCGGTCGTGGCGAGGGGTCCCAGCTCGTCGAGCCGGCGCAGCCCCTCGGGGGTGAGCACGGCGCGCAGCTGGTCCATCCGCATCCCGCCAGCCTAGGCCGGAGCGTCCCGCGACGAGCGCGACGGCGTATGACGTCTTCTGGCACTCGCGTTGCATGAGTGCCAGCACTTGCCTACACTGGCGTTAGCACTCTCGGTATGTGGGTGCTAACGAGTCTTCCGTCCAAGAAAGAGGTACACCGTGTCGGTTTCCATCAAGCCGCTCGAGGACCGCATCGTCATCCAGCAGGTCGAGGCCGAGCAGACCACGGCCAGCGGGCTCGTCATCCCCGACACCGCCAAGGAGAAGCCCCAGGAGGGCCAGGTCGTGGCTGTGGGCCCGGGTCGCATCGACGACAACGGCAACCGCATCCCGCTCGACGTCGCCGTCGGCGACCGCGTGATCTACAGCAAGTACGGCGGCACCGAGGTCAAGTTCGGCGCCGACGAGTACCTCGTGCTCTCGGCTCGCGACGTCCTCGCCGTCGTCGTTCGCTGATCGACTTTCCGAAGGGTCCGGATGCCGCGGCATCCGGACCCT
>NZ_MEGA01000123.1:8242-10510 GCF_001725695.1 Microbacterium sp. SCN 71-21 | reverse complement strand
GACCGGGAAGGCGCAGGTGCAGCGCCTCGCCGACCGGGTCTCCGCGATCTTCGTCCCCATCGTCATCGCCCTCGCCATCGTCGCGTTCACGGTGTGGCTGCTGGTCGGCGCCTCCCCGGAGGTCGCGTTCACCGCCGCGGTGACGACGCTGATCATCGCGTGCCCCTGCGCGCTCGGGCTCGCGACCCCGACCGCGCTGCTGGTCGGCACCGGGCGAGGCGCGCAGCTGGGCATCCTCATCCGCGGACCGCAGGTGCTGGAGCAGACCCGCCGCATCGACACCGTGGTGCTGGACAAGACCGGCACCATCACCGCCGGCACCATGACCGTGACCGCCACCCACCCCGCCGCAGGGACCGACGAGACGGAGCTGGTGCAGGTCGCCGGGGCGCTCGAGCACGGCTCCGAACACCCCATCGGCCGCGCCATCACCAACGCGGCCAGCGGCCCGCTCGCGGCAGTGGAATCGTTCGCCGCGGTGGCCGGGCAGGGCGTGCAGGGCATCGTCGACGGCCGCCTGGTCGCCGCCGGCCGCGCCTCCTGGATCACCACCCAATGGGCGCTCCCCATCCCCGCCGAGCTCGCCGACACCATCGCGGCGGACGAGGCGGCGGGAGCGACGGTCACGGTGGTGGCGTGGGACGGGCAGGTGCGCGGGGCGATCAGCGTCGCCGACACCATCAAACCCACCAGCCGTGAGGCGGTCACCCGGCTCCGAGAGCTCGGGTTGACCCCGATCCTGCTCACCGGCGACAACCCCGGCGCCGCCCGCGCGATCGCCAACCAGGCCGGGATCGAGGACGTCCGCGCCGGGGTCACCCCACAGGGCAAGCTCGACACCATCCGCGACCTGCAGGCCGCGGGCCGGGTGGTCGCGATGGTCGGCGACGGCGTCAACGACGCCGCAGCCCTCGCCGCCGCCGACCTCGGGATCGCGATGGGCACCGGCACCGACGCGGCCATCACCGCCGCGGACCTGACCATCGTCTCCGGCGACCTGATGCTGGTCCCGGACGCGATCCGGCTGGCCCGCCGCACCCTGGGCACGATCAAGGGGAACCTTTTCTGGGCGTTCGCGTACAACGTCGCCGCGATCCCGGTCGCGATGCTCGCCCTGCTCAACCCCATCCTCGCCGCCGCGGCAATGGCGTTCAGCAGCGTGTTCGTCGTCACCAACAGCCTCCGCCTGCGCCGCTTCCGCCCCCTGCCCACCCCGACCCGTGCCGGCGCCCCCGCCACCCGAGAGCCCGCGCCCGTCCAGGCCTAACCATCGCTCGAGAAGGAGACACACCATGTCCCACGACCACGACCACTCCGGGCACGACCCACGCACGGGCACGACCGTGGAGGACACGAGCATGGTGCGCACGAGCATCACCATCACGAGCCGCCGGCGGGGGCGACGAACCTGGTGACCTGTCCGGTGATGCCCGGCAACCAGGTCGACCCGGCCTGGGCCGAGCAGCGCGGCCTGTTCCGCGACTACCAGGGCAGCCGGTACTGGTTCTGCTGCGCCGAGTGCGGGCCGCTGTTCGACGCCGACCCGGCCCGCTACGCGCACGCCGCCTGACCGGCCAGATAACCCGGTCGGAGATAGAGGGTGGACACGGCGGTCGGGCTGGTGCAGGCGTACCTGCGGGTCAACGGCTACTTCACCGTCGCCGAATACCCCGTGCTGGACGCCACCGGTCCCGGCGGTCCCCGCACCATCACCGACCTGGACATCCTCGCCGTACGGCTGCACCGCGCACCGGGAGCGTCCGGGACCGTCGACGCACCGCTGGACCCGGCCCTGGGCGCCGGGGGCGGAGCGGACATGATCCTCGGCGAGGTCAAGGAAGGCCGCCCGCACCCCAACCCGGCGATGCGGGACCCGGCCGTGCTGGAAGCCGCGTTCACCCGGTTCGGGTGCTGCGCCCCGACCGATGCCGCCCGGCTGGTCGCCGAACTGCTGGAAACGGGACGGACGGTGGCGCCGGAAGGGCACACGATCCGCACGGTCGTGTTCGGCAACCCCACCTCCCCGCCCGGGGCGGGGGCGCCGTGGCACACCGTCCCGTTCGCCCGGGTGCTGCGCTACCTCGAAGACCACCTGAGCGCGCACTGGGGCATCCTCGGCCGCACCCAGATCAAGGACGACACCCTCGCCCTGCTGGCCTTGCGGGAGAAGGCCCACCGCGCCGCGACCGGCGCCTCCCGCCAGGGCACGGACCGGTAGGGCGGGTCATGGCGGGGGAGCGTGTGCACACGCAGGGGGAGCCGGTGTGG
>NZ_MEGA01000123.1:4352-8130 GCF_001725695.1 Microbacterium sp. SCN 71-21 | reverse complement strand
CCGCTCCACCTGGGCGTTGCTGCAGACCCGGGTCGCCGCGTTCACGCGGGCCGTGGTGTATGACCGGGCAGGGCTGGGCCGGTCCGCCCCGGATAGTGCAGGGCGCACCCTGGACCGGATGGCCGACGACCTGAACGATTTGCTGGACGGCCTCGAGCCGAGCAGCGGGTTCGTGCAGGTGGGGCATTCCGCGGGCGGCCCGATCGTGCGGCAGGCAGCAGACCGGCCGCCCGGACCGGGAGGCCGGTCTGGTGCTGGTGGATCCGACCGACGAGGCAGCGACCCAGCAGTTCGGTGTGCCGTTCCGGGTCGGGGAGAAGATCGTGATCGCCGTGGAGTGGGTGCTGGCACGGGTGGGGTTGCTGGAGCGGTTCTTCCGGTTCCTCGGGGAGGGGATGCCCGAGGATGTGCGGGCGGATCTTCACCGGGAGGCGTTCCGGCCCGCGGTGGTGGTCACCCAGGGTCGGCAGGCGCGCACGTTCCTCACCGAGCTGCACGCCTGGCGCGGCGACCCGCCGGTGCTGCCCGATGTCCCGGTCACCGTCATCTCCGGCAGTCTCGCGGACGGGATGCCGCGACGGGTCCGGGATGCCGCGACCGCCGCCGGGCGGTATCGGGCCGCACAGTCCCGGCAGGGCCGGCACGTGGTCGCTGCCCGCTCCGGCCACTACATCCCCGCCACAGAATCGGACCTGATCGCTGCGGAGATCCGCCGCCTCGTCCTCCCGCCCGTCGGATAGCCCGGGTTGTCTGGCGGGCATGCCTGGTCAGGCCACGGCAGGGGGGCGTCGCCGCCGGGCGATCGCACCGGTGAGGGCGAGACCACCCAGCCCACCCCATAGGGTGACAGTGGAAACGCCTTGCCCGATGAGGACGGCGGGGGTGAGCCCGGCGCGCAGGTCGGTGTCGGCGATCATCGCCCCGGCCTGTCCGGCGGGCAGACCGGTGAGGGTGCTGCCGTCGGGGCGGATGATCTGGCTGGTGCCGACGGTGGAGACGTTCACCACGGTGCGGCCGGTCTCCACCGCGCGGATTCTGGCGACCGCGAGCTGCTGCAGGTTCTCGTCCGTGCCGCGGAAGTCGGCATTGTTGGTCTGGAACACCAGCAGCTCCGCGCCGGCGGTGACGCTCTCGGCGATGACTTCGTCGTAGATCACGTCGAAGCAGATCGCCAACCCCACCGGCACGTCGCCGACGGTGACCATGGGCAGGTCGGTGCCGTGCGCGTAGTCGCGTTGCAGCAGCCCGACCAGGTCGGGAGCGAGCAGGGTGTAGAACGCGCGGTCGGGCACGTACTCGCCGAACGGCACCGGGTGGCGTTTCGCGTGCGTCTGCACCTGCTCCCGCTGCGGCGTGGCACCGGTGGTGGCCGGGTCCCACAGGAACGACGTGTTGTAGATGTTGCCGCCCGCCGTGGTGGCCGCGTTCGCCAGCAGCGGGGCACCTGCCCGGGTGCTGATGCCGGTGAGATGCTCGGCCAGCCACGGGGTCTGGAACGGGTCAGCATCCAGCCCTTCCGGCCACACCACCAGATCCACATCCGCGTCGAGCACCGGGCCGGTCGCGTCCCCCTGCGCCCGGGCGATCGCCCCCACGGTGCGCTGGTCGAAGTACCCGGACGGGCCGTTGCCTTGCACCGCCCCGACCCGCATCGTCCCGGCCGGTGTGGTGGGAAACGCCGGGACCAGGACCAGCATCAGGGTGGTGACGGCGGGTACGGCGGCGGGGAACGGGCGACGCCACCGGCCGGTCCGGATGGTTTCGATCGCGGCGGCGACGGTGAAGACCATCAGGAAGGTGAGCCCGCTCACCCCGACCCAGGACACCGTCTGAACGAGGGGGCTGTCGGCTTGGGTGATCCCGAGCCGCGCCCACGGCAGCCCCCCGTACGGCCAGGCGCCCAGCAGCACCTCCCGGCCCGTCCACAACGCGGCCACCAGGCCCGGCAGCAGGAGCAGGCGTCCGACCGGGCCGGGGGCGGCGCGCGGCACCCACCGGTAGGCGAGTGCCAGCGGGATGATCCCGACCGCGGTCAGGGTCCCTTCCACCACGGTCAGTGCCGCCCACGGCACCGGCCCGAGATACCGGGTCGTCCAGGACACCAGCAGCCCGAAGAACAGCAACCCGAACACCGCCCCGACCGCCACCGCCCCCCACACGCTCCGGCCGATCAGGGCGAGAAGCAGCAGCCCGGTCGCGGCGAACGCGGCCGGCCAGAATCCCACCTCCGGGTAGGCGAGATCCATCAGCACCGCCGCGGCTGCCGCGACCGGCAACGCCATCGCCAACGGCATCACCGCCCGGGCGCGGCGGTTCGGCGGGGTGGGTTGGGGGCGTCCGTGCGGGTCCTGGAGGGTCGTCGGGGTGGCGGTCATGGCCGGTCCGCGATGGTGCGGGCGATTACGGCGGCGTCCCGGGACACCCCGGCGAGGGTGTCCGCTCCGGGGCGGCTGTGGGCGGGGATCCCGGCGACGAACAAGCCCGGCAGCCCGGTCATCGCCGGGCGGGACCGGGCTGCGGTCGCCTCGGCGGGGAGCCAGTCGTCGCCGGGGTCGTACCCGGTGGCGAGGATTACCGAGTCCGGGGCGAGGGTGCTGCCATCGGCGAACGTGACCTGCCCGCCGTCCGCGCCGGTCACCGCCGGGGCGACCGCCACACCCGCGTGACGCAGCGCATGGTAGCTGTCGCCGAACACCGGCTGCACGGCGGGTGGGCGACCCAGCCAGGACGAGCCTGCCCGGGCGTGGACGGGGAAGGTACGGGCGGGTCGGTGCGGCCGTCGGGTGCGGACCGCGAGGGTGACCTCGTGGGAGGCGGACAGCTCTCGCGCCAGCTGCACCCCGCTGTTCCCTCCGCCGACGATCAGCACCCGCCCGGTGGGCACCTGCCGGGGGAACTGGTAGTGGGCACTGTGCAGCACCACCCCGGGCACCCGCAGCTGCTGCGCCCACGCAGGGATGCGGGGGTGGGTGGCGGCGCCGGTCGCGCACACCACGTTGCGGGTCTGCACGTCGCCCTCCGCGGTCTGCAGCTGCAGCACCGACCCGTGACCGCGGCGTTCCACCCCGACCACACGCAACCCCCAGAACGGGTCCACCCCCAGGGTGTGCTGCACCTGGTCCAGGTAGTTCGCGATCTCATCGGCCCGGGGATGCTCGTGCGGGTCCAGCGGCAGCGGCCGGAGCGGAAGCGTGCTGTGGCGGGCGTCGGACAGCAGCCGCATCGAATGCCACCGGGACGCCCAACTGCGTTGCCGGTCCGTGGCGGCGTCGACGACCACGAACTCCTGCTGCGGCCGGAACCCCAACCCGATCAGCGCGGCGGCCACCGCGAGCCCGGCCTGCCCGGCCCCGACGATGATCGCCCGCCGATGCGTCAACCCCGACCGCATCACCACCCCCTCCCCGCACAAGAGGGCCGGGGCGGGAACGGACGGAGGATGATCGCGCCGGCGCCGCGGCGGGACGGGGCCGGACGGGGCCGAGCGGGGCCGGGTGGGCGGCGGTGACCGGCCGCAGCCGTCGGCACCGGACCGGCGACGGGGGCCGCCGTGATACGGGTCGTCAAGACATTCTCCAAACCTAGAAATCGGCATCACACAGCGCCCGCACACGGGCGGGCGGGAAGACGCCGCCCATGGGTGGGCGGCATGCCGGATCTCAGGTTCGGGAAATCGACAACAGCAGCAGTGAGGGCGCGGCCGGACGCCGCGACACGGGCACCGGCACCAGCAGCGGCGCGCGCACCGGACGGGATACCCGCAGTATCCGCAGCCGGC
>NZ_MEGA01000123.1:0-4330 GCF_001725695.1 Microbacterium sp. SCN 71-21 | reverse complement strand
CCGTCACGGCCGCCAGTACCAGCAGCGTGCACACCACCCCGATCAGGCACCCCCACGCCCCGGACGCATCGACGGACACCCCCGCAGAGGACGACGCCGTCCGGCCCTCCACCGGTGCCCCCGAGTCTGGGGTAGAGCCGGTCGCGACGGGGGAGCCCGCACTGGTGTCGGCGTGCGCGTCAGCCGTGGTGTGGGAGGTGGTCCAGCCGCCGATGATGAGCACAAGTGCCAGGCCCAGGATGGTCAGCAGCCGCCCCGACCACCACCCCGCCGCGATGACCCGGTCGGGCCGGGATCGGGGGTCGCGGGGCATAGTCCCTCACTGTACCAATCCGACCTTTGCGTCTCCCGGATCCCGCCCGGCCGCAGGCCCTCCACGCCTTCGCCGACAGAGCAGCCACATCGCGTCCACCGGCACGTCGTTCTCGATTATCGCCGAACGACGTCCGTCTCCTGAGCGGAAGGATCAGTGCCCTCGGGGTGCGGTGGTGTCGGTGAAGGCGGGCAGCAGGATCGCCGTGATGCCGTCGGGGTCGAGTCTGCCGGTGCGGACTTCTTCGGCGGCGCCGTTGAGGACGGCACGGGTCGCTGAACTCCGCCGCGATCGTCTCGGCTGCGTCAGGTTCGCCCCACCGGGCACGTGCACCCGTCGGCACCCGAGGCGCCGCCGATTGAAAAGAATACCCATAGGGGGTATAAGGTGTGGGGGAGTCGTGTGCGAGGGAGAGGCGGGCGAGGATGATTCAACCGATCGACTATTTCCTGGTCGCCTGGTTCGTGCTGGTCGCGATCAGCACGATCTGGGTCGGGGTGGACCAGTTCCGTCACAACCCGGAGCCGGCGGTGATGAAGTGGGGCTTCATCCTGGTCACCCTTTACCTGGGGCCGATCGGGGCGCTGCTGTATGTGCTCGCGGACAAGGAGCCACGGCCGGGAGAGCATGAGGAGTTCACCCGGCCGCTGTGGAAGCAGGGCAGCGGCTCGCCCATCCACTGCGTCGCTGGGCCTGCCGATGTGGCTGGATCTGATCATCGAGTACGCCGCCGGGTTCGCGTTCGGGTTGTTCGTGTTCCAGGCCCTGTTCATGAAAAACATGATGGGCGGCAGCTACTGGCAGAACGTGCGCCGCTCGTTCCTGCCCGAGTTCATCAGCATGAACCTGATGATGGCGGGCATGGCGCCGGTGATGTCGCTGCTGATGATGGGCCGCGACATGCGGGCCATGCTGCCCACCGAGTTGCTGTTCTGGGCGGTGATGAGTTTCGGGATCGCGGTCGGGTTCGTGCTCGCCTACCCCGTGAACGTGTGGATGGTGAAGAAGGGCCTCAAGCACGGTCTGATGACCGTCCGCCCCCAGCCCGCCACCCACCCCCAGGAGCATGACGCGCACGCGCAGCACAACCCGCAGCCGCCGGAGGCGCACGCCGGCCACGACCAGGCGGCGGGCGCTGCGTCGTCGCCGGGGTCGGGGCATGAGGCGCACCAGCCTTCTGGCGCCGGAGCGGTGACCGTGCCGCAGCTGACCGTGGTCGGCGCGTTCTCCGCGATCGCGCTCGTGGTCGGGATGGTCGCCCCCGCGAACGCCGTCAACATGACTCTCAGCGCGCACGACGTCGGTGGGCTGATCATGCCGCCCGGGATGATCATGACCCGTGACACCCCCGCCGAGGCGATGCGGGACATGGCCGCCGTCGACCCGCGGGCCGCGACCGCCGCGTACGACGTGGACACCCGCGGTGATGAGGTGCTGGAACCTGCCCGCGTCGAGGACGGGGTGAGGGTGTTCGAGCTGACCGTGTCGCAGATCCGCTGGGAGATCCTCCCCGGCGTCACCGTCGACGCGTACGCGTACAACGGGCAGATCCCGGGGCCTCGGCTGCAGGTCACCCAGGGCGACCGGATCCGCATCGACGTGACCAACGAGCTCGACGAGTCCACGACCGTGCACTGGCACGGCCTGGACGTGCCCAACGAGATGGACGGGCCCGCCGGGATCACCCAGGATCCCATCCAACCCGGCGACACCTACCGGTACGAGTACACGGTGAAGCAGTGGGGCACGTTCTTCTACCACTCCCACGATCACGCCGACCGGCAGCAGGCCCTCGGCCTGTACGGGGCGCTGATCATCGACCCCGCCGACCCTGGCCTGCAGCCGCCTGCCGATCGCGAGTACACGATTCAGCTGCAGGAGTGGCTGTCTCGGGAGGGGCTGACCTATCCGGCGATGCCGATGGAAGGGGGCATGCCGAACTACTTCACCATCAACGGGAAGGCGTACCCGGCCACCGAGACCATCGACATGAAGGTGGGGGAGACCCTCCGGGTGCGGTTCATCGGCTCGAACACCATCGACATCCATCCGATGCACATCCACGGCGGCCCGTTCACCGTCGTCGCCCGCGACGGTGCGGCCCTCACCACGGCGCAGCAGTTCCAGGCCGACACGATCAACGTCGGGCCGGGACAACGCTACGACGTGCTCTGGAACGCGCTCGAGCCCGGCCAGTGGCTCATCCACTGCCACATCAACCACCACACCACCAACAACAACGTCGAAACCGACGGCGCCGGCGGCCTGACCATGATCATCAACGTCACCGAATAACCCCACGAACCGAAGAACCGCCGCCGTTGTGGTCGCCGTTGCCGCGTCGAGTCACGTCCGCGCCCTCCGGCAGCACAGCAGGCGGATGCAAGAGGTGCTCAGCTCATCGTGCCCGACCGTTTCGGTTGCCGGAGGCCGAGATCGCCCGCCCGCCCGCAACGGGGCGCGGTGACCTCGCCGTGGTCAGGTGGTCGCGGGAGGGAGGACGCGTCGGCGGCGGGCGACGGTGACGGCCGCGGCGACCGTGAGCGCCGCCGAGACGGCGAGGAGCACGGCGCCGAGGAGGATCTGCCCCGGTGGCGGGGTGGCAGCGGTGACGGGCTGGTAGAGGTTGCGCTGCTGGCTTTGCGGGCCGGTGAGTTGCTGATCGACGGGCACCCACACCTCGAGGGTGCGTTCGCCGGTGGCGAACTGGGCGTACATGAACCACAGCCCCGGTGACGGCAGTGCCAGTTCCCCGGTGAAGGTACCGGGAGGCGGGGTGCCGGGTTGTGCGCGCAGCGGCGCGGTGAGGTCCTCTCCGGCGCGGCGGGCGACCAGACGGGACGGGGTGAGGTCGGTGTCGTCGGTGAGGCGGATGCCGGTGATGGTGACGGTCAGCTGCCCGGTGCCGTCGCCGGTGACGGTCATCTGTGCGGTGCCGTAGGCGGTGCCCTGGCCGGGGTCGTGCGCCTGCGCGGGTGGGGGCGGGGCGAGGGCGACCAGCAGAAGGGTGAGGGCCGCGGCCGCGGCCCCGGATCGGAGGCGAGTCCCCGGCCGCACGGTGAGGGCGATCATGCTGACGATGATCACCGTGGTGGTGCCGACGGCGGACCAGGCGACGGGGGTGGGTGGGACGCTGCTGATCCCGGTCCCGGAGGCCAGCAGTTGCAGGGTGGTCACGGCGAGGGCGGCCACCGGCCACCGCCACCGGGGGACGGGCAGGGCCAGCAGGAAGAGCCCGGCCACCGCGACCGGCAGGTCGGGGGCGAGCCACCCAGAGGTGGTGAGCAGCACCCACAGCACCACCCGGAACACCAGGTACACGGCGACGACGAGGACAAGGCGGGTGCGGCCGGGGACCAGGGTGGTGATCACCCATGCCGCGCCGAGCGTGGTCGCCAGCAGCAGCGGCAGGTACAGGGTCTCGGTGAACTGGGGCACGTCGGTGTCGTATTCCATCACGATGATCAGCGCCGCCCCCAGCACGCCTGCGGCCAGGGCGATCCGCGGCGGGGCAGGCACGAGCCGGTCGGTGCCGGTGAGCAGGCCGATCAGCACGCACAGGGTGCCGATCACCGACAGCAGGTGCGGGGGCGACCAGAGCACCGCGTCACGCCCGAACGCGGTGTGCCAGAACGCGTCGGCGGGCGCGGCCGCCGCGGTCGCGACCGCCGCAGCGACCGCGACCGCGAACCCGGGCGTGCGGAACACGGCGGCCACGGATCGTGTCGCGGCCAGCCGCCGCCACCCCCAGCCGGCGATCACGACCCCGACGGTGAGGATCGACGCATACAGCAGCAGGTGCGGAGGGATGAAGGTGCTGTCCCGGCCGAGGGTGGTGTGCCGGGAGTCGTCCCAATACGCCGACCCAACCCCGGCGGCCGCGGCCGCTGCGGCGACCCAGACGCCCCCGGCCCCCAGCGCCGGGGAACCGCGGGCCGGGTCCGGCTCTGACGGGAGGGGTGCGCGTGCACGTCTGCCTGGTGGTCGCAGGGGCGGTCCTTTCTGGGATGCGGCAGG
>NZ_MEGA01000122.1:0-7057 GCF_001725695.1 Microbacterium sp. SCN 71-21 | reverse complement strand
CGTGTCAGGCGCCGAGCGACTTGCCCGCAGAACCGAGCTGCTGCGTGGCCTCGACGACGCGCACGGCCATCGCCGACTCGGCGACCTTGCCCCAGGCGCGCGGGTCGTAGGCCTTCTTGTTGCCCACCTCGCCGTCGAGCTTGAGCACGCCGTCGTAGTTGGAGAACATGTAGCCGGCGATCGAGCGGGTGAACGCGTACTGCGTGTCGGTGTCGATGTTCATCTTCACGACGCCGTTCGCGACCGCGAGCGCGATCTCCTCGGGGGTCGAGCCCGAGCCGCCGTGGAAGACGAGGTCGAGCGGCTTGGGGCCGGTGCCGAACTTCTCGGCGATGCCGGCCTGGATCTCGCCGAGGAGCTCCGGGCGCAGCTTGACGTTGCCGGGCTTGTAGACGCCGTGCACGTTGCCGAAGGTCAGGGCCGAGATGTAGCGGCCCTTCTCGCCGAGCCCGAGGGCCTCGACGGCCTTGGTGACGTCACCCACGGTCGTGTAGAGCGCGTCGTTGGTGCCCTCGTGCTTGACGCCGTCCTCTTCGCCGCCGACGACGCCGACCTCGATCTCGAGGATGGCGTGGATGTTCTTGAGGCGGGGGAGGAGTTCGGCGGCGATGTCGATGTTCTCGTCGAGGGGCACCGCGGAGCCGTCCCACATGTGGGACTGGAAGATCGGGTTGCGACCGGCGCGCACCTCTTCCTCGGACGCCTCGAGAAGGGGCAGCACGAAGCCGGGGAGCGCGTCCTTCGGGCAGTGGTCGGTGTGCAGGGCGACGGTGATGTCGTAGTTCTTGGCGACCTCGGTGACGTACTTGGCGAAGGCCAGTGCGCCGGTGGCGCGGGCCTTGACGGTCTGGCCGGCGAAGTAGTCGGCGCCACCGGTGGTCACCTGGAGGATGCCGTCGGAGCCCGCCTCGGCGAGGCCCTGGAGGACGGCGTTGATCGTCTGCGAGCTCGACACGTTGATCGCGGGGTACGCGAAGCCGCCGGCCTTCGCGCGGTCGAGCATGTCGGCGTACTGATCAGGGGTGGCGACGGGCATGGGGGCTCCTTGAGTGAGGCGTCGTTTCCATGCGCAACTCTAGCGAAGGGGCCCGGATGCCGCGGCTCCGCCGCCGTGCGAAAGAAGCGGCGATCTTTCGGGGCTCAAGCGCCGAAAACGGCGGGGTTCGACACACTTCGATCGATAGGCTGGCGTCCATGGTGAGTCTGACCGCGGACATGAGCCCGCTGCATCCCGATCGAAACCTGGCTCTCGAGCTCGTCCGTGCCACCGAGGCCGCCGCCATCCGGTCGGTGCCGTTCATCGGCCGCGGGGCGAAGGAAGCGGCCGACGGTGCCGCCGTCGACGCGATGCGCGCGTTCCTCGGCACCGTCAACTTCGACGGCGTCATCGTCATCGGCGAGGGCGAGAAGGACAACGCCCCCATGCTCTTCAACGGCGAGCACGTCGGCACCGGTCGCGGCCCGCAGTGCGATGTCGCCGTCGATCCCATCGACGGCACGTCGCTGACGGCCGCGGGACGCAACAACGCGCTGTCGGTCATCGCCGTGTCCGACCGCGGCGCGATGCTCGACGCGTCGAGCGTGTTCTACATGGACAAGCTCGTCACGGGCCCTGCCGGCGTCGGCGTCGTCGACATCCGCCTGCCCATCGGCGAGAACATCCGCCGCCTCGCGAAGGCGACCGGCAAGCCGGTGGAGGAGATCGTCGTCTCGGTGCTGCACCGCGATCGTCACGAGCGTCTCATCGAGGAGATCCGCGAGGCCGGTGCGGGCACCCGCCTCATGTCGGACGGCGACGTCGCCGGCGGCATCAACGCGGCGCGGCACAACGCACGCACCGACATCTGCGTGGGTGTGGGCGGCAGCCCCGAGGGCATCGTCACGGCCTGTGCGATCAAGGCGCTCGGCGGCCACATTCAGGGGCGCCTCTGGCCCCGCAACGACGACGAGAAGCAGCGCGGTCTCGACGCCGGGCTCAAGTTCGACGATTTCGTCTACGAGGCCGACGATCTGGTCAAGGGAAACAACACGATCTTCGTGGCGACCGGAGTCACCGACGGCCAGCTCGTCGGCGGTGTGCGTCGCGAGGGCGACCACATCTACACCGAGAGCGTCGTGCTGCGCGGCGCATCGGGAACCCTCCGCCGCATCTCCTCGGAGCACCTCACCTCGAAGTGGCTCTGACGGTCCTCGACGACGTTTGCCACGGCGACACGACCCGGTGCGTCGGCGGCGGTCTGGCAGAATGAGACCGTCGCCCGCGCCCGCGGGCGGGCTTGCGTGAAGGGACAGAGGATGTCGGCACCCACCGGTTCCACTCCCGATTCCGCGACTCCGCAGACAGGTGCGATGAAGGTCGTCGCCGCCGCGGTCGACCCGGCGCGACGGCCGGACGTGCTGCTGCGCAAGCGGCGCCCCGAGGGCGAGCAGATGAGTGCGTGGTGGCCCATCGGCGCATTCGTCGTGATCTCGGCGATCGTGATCGCGCTCATGAACTTCGTGAGCCACTCGTCGCCAGCTGCTCGGACGGTCGCTTCGGCGGGCGCCGTCAGTCGTCGATCGCCGCGAGCAGTTCGGGTGCGGTGAGCCGACGCGGCGACTTCTCGATCGGTGCCGGTGCGATGACGGCGTCGCGCTTGGTCTCGTCGATCCCGGGGAACCTGCGCGCTGTCACGAGCACCCGCGACTCGAGCGAACCGGCGAAACCGTTGTAGGCGTCGACAGTGCGCTCGAGGGCTCGGCGGAGCGAGTCGGCGTGCCCGGCGAGACCGCCGAGCCGCTCGTAGAGCTGCGATCCCAGGTCGAACAGGGTGCGTGCCTCGGCGGAGACCTCCTGCTGCGTCCAGGTGAAGGCGACCGTCTTCAGCACCGCCCACAGGTTCACGGGCGACGCGAGCGCGACCCGTCTGGTGAACGCGTAGTCGAGCAGGGCGGGGTCTTCATCGAGGGCCGAGGCCAGCAGAGACTCGCTCGGCAGGAAACAGATGACGAACTCGGGGCTCGCGTCGAGGCCCGCCCAATATGCCTTCTTCGCCAGGGCGTCGATGTGGGCGCGCACCGCGCGGGCGTGCCGCGTCATGAGCGTGCGGCGGCGTTCGCCGTCGTCGCCGGTCGCGGTCAGCGCGATCACGGATGCCTCGAGGTAGGCGTCGAGCGGAACCTTCGCGTCGAGGGCGAGGGCCTTGCCGCCGGGAAGGCGCACTACCATGTCGGGACGGCCCGCACCGGCATCCGAGGACAGCGAACTCTGCAGGTCGAAGTCGACGTGGCGGGTGAGGCCCGCTGCCTCGACGACGCGACGCAGCTGCGTCTCGCCCCAGACGCCGCGTGTGGCGCCCGAGCGCAGCGCGCTCGCGAGCGACTCGGTCGTCGCGCGCAGCGCCTCATCCGATTCCTGTGCGCGGCGCAGCTGCTCGGCCAGGGAGCCGTATTGCGTCTGACGCTCCCGCTCGAGCTCGTCGACCCGGCGCCGCATCACGTGCAGCGTCTCGCTGACCGGCGCGAGCGCGCGCAGCACCGACTGGTCACGGCGCTCGCGATCGTCGCGCGTCTCGAGTTCGGCGCGCGCGTGTGCGAGCTCCTCCCGCGCTGCCGCGGTGGCGGCCTCCGCCGCTGCCACCCGCGCCCGCTGGTCGCTCTGGGCGCGGGCATACCGGGCGGATGCCACGGCCCACGCGACGACCGCGCCGATCACGGCGGCGACGATCGCGATCACGACGGTGGCGGCATCCATGGTCACAGTGTGGGGGAGGGTGCCGACATCGTCAGGCGGCGACGGCGGCGGGCTCGGCGAGGGTGCCGATGCGCACGCCCGCGAGCGCGGCGAGCTCGTCGATGTCACCGGCGCCGAGGCGTCGGGCGGCGTCGACCATGATGTGCGCGCAGGCCGCGGCATCCGCTGTCGCATCGTGGTGGGGGAACGGGCCGAACCCGGTCGCGTCGGCGACCGCCGGCAGACGGTACGACGGCAGGTCGTAGACGCGGCGCGCGACCTGCACGCTGCAGGCGTAGCGCGCCGGAGGGCACGCGTCACCGGTGGCCTCGCAGGCCCGCCGGATGACCGCCATGTCGAAGCCCGCGTTGTGTGCGACCAGCATGTCGTCGCCCGTGAAGCGCGCGAGAGCGGGCAGCTGCTCGGTCCAGGTCGGCGCGCTCTCGACATCGTCGGGGTGGATGCCGTGGATGCCCACGTTGATCTCGAAGAACCGGTCGTGGCCGGCGGGCGGGCGGATCAGCCAGCCCGCGGTCTCGACGATGCGTCCGTTGCGCACGCGTGCGAGCCCGACGGCGCACGCCGACGCACTGGAGGAGTTCGCCGTCTCGAAGTCGATCGCGGTGAAGTCCAAGGCCACGCTCCTACCGTGCGCCCGCGCGCCGGGACGTCCGGTGCGCCACGCCGACGACGGGCGGATGTCGCGCTGCGGCCGTCGTGCCCCCGGCGTAGGGTCGCAGACATGGCAGGCAGAGACCAGATGTCGACCTCGTTCGGTGCGGTGGCGGGGACCTATGAGGCCGGGCGACCCGACTATCCGTGGGAGGCGGTCGGGTGGATGCTCGAGCCCGCGCTCGACGGCGACCGCCCGCTGCGCGTCGCCGACGTCGGCGCCGGCACCGGGAAGCTCACCCGCGTCGTCGCGGCCGGTCGCGCCGAGGTCGTCGCGATCGACCCCGATCCGGCGATGCTCGCGCAGCTGCGCGACACCGTCCCCGGGGTTCCCACGTTCGTCGGCACCGCCGAGCAGCTGCCGCTGCCCGAGGCATCCGTCGACGCCGTCGTCCTGGGGCAGGCCTGGCACTGGGTCGACGTCGGGCCCGCCTCGGCCGAGATCGGTCGGGTGCTGCGCTCCGGAGGTGTGCTCGGACTGGTGTGGAACCTGCGCGACGATCGCGACCCGTGGGTACGTCGCATGACCGAGGTGATGCACGGCTCGAACGCCGAGAACATGATGGATGCCGGCGGCCCCAGGGTCGAGGCGCCGTTCGACGGTCTCGAATCCGAGGTGTGGGACTGGGCTCGGCCGATGACCGCCGAGCAGCTGTGGGCGATGATGCGCTCGCGCAGCTACATCATCACTGCCAGCCCGGCCGATCGCGGGGCCATCGAGGAGCGCTTCGCCGCGGTGCTCGCCGAGCGTCCCGAGCTCGCCGCGGGCGGCACCATCGACCTTCCGTACCGCACTCACGCGTTCCGCGCGCGACGGCCGTGAGCGCACGATGAACGGCCGCCCACTCACCGTCTGCAACTTCGTGACCGTCGACGGGCGCTACGAAGACGACACGCACGACATCGCCTCGTTCTTCGCGCACCAGCACCCCGACTACGCGGGCGCCGACACGTTCGACCACTACACGACCGCGCTCATGCGGGCCAGCGACACCCTGCTGCTCGCGGGACGGCGCTCGGCGCTGCAGAACCTCGCGTACTGGCGGTCGGTCGAATCGGATGCCGCCGCCACCGCGATCCGGCGGGAGTTCGCTGCGCTCATCCGTACGATCGAGGTGGTCATCGTCTCCGACACCGTGTCCGAGGCGGACCTCGCCGATCATCCGCAGGCGCGGGTGGTGCGTCGGGCCGAGGCCCGTGCGGAGGTCGCCGCACTGAAGCGGCGGGACGGGCGCGGCATCCTCGTGCTGCTGTCGCGGCTGCTGTGGAACGACCTGATGCACGCCGGTCTCGTCGACGAGCTGCACCTCGTCACCTTCCCGCTCATCGCGGGCACCGGCGTGCCGCTGTTCGATGCCAAGCCGGCCGTCGCGCTGAAGCTGCTCGAGACCCGCACGTGGACCGGAAGCGGCAACGTGCTCATGCGCTGGCGGGTCGATGCCGCCGAGTCGCGGCATCCGCGCCCGTAGACTGAACTCCCGTGGCTCTCACCATCGGAATCGTCGGACTCCCGAACGTCGGCAAGTCGACCCTCTTCAACGCCCTGACCAAGAACCAGGTTCTCGCCGCGAACTACCCGTTCGCGACGATCGAGCCGAACGTCGGCGTGGTGAACCTGCCCGACGTGCGCCTGCAGCAGCTCGCGGATGTGTTCCACAGCGAGCGGCTCGTGCCCGCCTCGGTGTCGTTCGTCGACATCGCCGGCATCGTGCGCGGCGCGAGCGAAGGGGAGGGGCTCGGCAACCAGTTCCTCGCGAACATCCGCGAGGCCGACGCCATCGCGCAGGTCGTGCGCGGCTTCGCCGACGCCGACGTGGTGCACGTCGACGGAAAGGTCGACCCGCAGGCCGACCTCGAGACGATCGGTGCCGAGCTGATGCTCGCCGACCTGCAGACCCTCGAGAAGGCGATCCCGCGCATCGAGAAGGAGGTCAAGGGCAAGAAGACCGATCCCGGTGTTCTCGATGCCGCGACCGCCGCGAAGGACGCCCTCGAGCGCGGCGTGCTGCTGTCGGCATCCGCACTCGACCTCGCGCCCATCAAGGAACTCGGGCTGCTCACCGCCAAGCCCTTCATCTTCGTCTTCAACGTCGACGAGTCGGTGCTGACGGATGCCGCCCGTCTCGCCGAGCTCGCGGCACTCGTCGCCCCCGCGAAGGCGGTGTTCCTCGACGCGAAGATCGAGTCCGAGCTCATCGACCTCGACCCCGAGGATGCCGCTGAGCTGCTGGCCTCCACCGGTCAGAGCGAGTCGGGTCTCGACCAGCTCGCGCGCGTCGGCTTCGACACGCTCGGGCTGCAGACCTACCTGACCGCGGGCCCGAAGGAGGCCCGCGCGTGGACGATCGGCAAGGGCTGGAAGGCCCCGCAGGCCGCCGGAGTGATCCACACCGACTTCGAGAAGGGCTTCATCAAGGCCGAGGTGATCTCGTTCCAGGACCTGCTCGACGCGGGGTCGGTCGTCGAGGCGCGCTCGCGCGGCAAGGCCCGCCTCGAGGGCAAGGAATACGTCATGCAGGACGGCGACGTCGTCGAATTCCGTCACAGTTAGGCATTTGGCGAAAGGGCAGGATGATCCGCTACAACCGCTCGACAATGTCGATCTACAGCGACGTGCGGACTGCGGCCGAGATCACGTCCGTTCTCGGCCTCGAACCGCACGACAGCCACGAC
>NZ_MEGA01000121.1:0-7501 GCF_001725695.1 Microbacterium sp. SCN 71-21 | reverse complement strand
GCCGGCATGAGCCAGAACCAGAACTACCTCGCAGTCATCAAGGTGGTCGGCGTGGGCGGCGGCGGCGTGAACGCCGTCAACCGCATGATCGAGCTCGGCCTGCGCGGCGTCGAGTTCATCGCCGTGAACACCGACGCACAGGCTCTGCTCATGAGCGACGCCGACGTCAAGCTCGACGTCGGCCGCGAACTGACCCGCGGTCTCGGCGCCGGCGCCGACCCCGAGGTGGGCCGCCGGGCCGCCGAGGATCACGCCGACGAGATCGAGCAGGCCCTCGCCGGCGCCGACATGGTGTTCGTGACGGCCGGCGAAGGCGGCGGCACGGGCACCGGCGGTGCCCCCGTCGTCGCGAAGATCGCGAAATCGATCGGCGCGCTGACCATCGGCGTCGTGACCAAGCCCTTCTCGTTCGAGGGCCGTCGTCGCCAGAGCCAGGCCGAGGCGGGCGTCGGACGCCTCAAGGAAGAGGTCGACACCCTCATCGTGGTGCCCAACGACCGACTCCTCGAGATCAGCGACCGCGGCATCTCGATGATCGAGGCCTTCGCCACCGCCGACCAGGTGCTGCTCGCCGGTGTGCAGGGCATCACCGACCTCATCACCACCCCGGGCCTGATCAACCTCGACTTCGCCGACGTCAAGTCGGTCATGCAGGGCGCGGGATCCGCGCTCATGGGCATCGGCTCCGCACGCGGCGCCGACCGGGCGATCAAGGCGGCGGAGCTCGCCGTCGAGTCGCCCCTGCTCGAGGCATCGATCGAAGGCGCGCACGGAGTGCTGCTCTCGATCCAGGGCGGTTCGAACCTCGGCATCTTCGAGATCCACGATGCGGCGCAGCTCGTCAAGGAGGCCGCGCACCCCGAAGCCAACATCATCTTCGGAACCGTCATCGACGACACCCTCGGAGACGAAGTTCGCGTCACCGTCATCGCCGCCGGATTCGACGGCGGCGAGCCGTCGCCGCGCCTGGAGCCCGTGCTCGGCTCCGCGCGCGCCGCCGCTGCGCCCGCGCCGACGGCGGCCGTCGCAGCGGTCGACGACCCGCGCGACGACGACACCTCGTTCGCCGTGCCCGTGCACGCCGGTGTCTCCGACCCGGCGCCGTACGACTCGGCCTTCGGCGAGGACGACCTCGACATCCCGGACTTCCTCAAGTAGGTCCGTTCGCCGTTCTCCGGTGGGCGTGAGCCCGAGCCGCCCGCCGGAGAATCTCCACCCGGGAGCACACCGTGCCCGACACCCTCGCCTCGCGTCTGGCGGAAATCGACGAGCGCATCGCCGCCACGGCGGCCGCCTCCGGCCGAGCGCCGCAGGAGATCACCCGCATCGTCGTCACGAAGTTCCACCCCGCCGACCTCGTGCGCGACCTGTTGGCGCTCGGCGTCACCGAGTTCGGCGAGAACCGTCAGCAGGAGCTCACCCTCAAAGCGGACGAGATCGGGGCCGCACGGGGCATCCGCTGGCATTTCATCGGCCAGGCGCAGACCAACAAGGCGCGCGCCGTGCGCGCGGCCGCGCAGGTCGTGCACTCCGTCGACCGGGACAGGCTCGCCGACGCGCTCGACGCGGCGGCAGAGGAGGGCGATCCCGCCCTCGACGTGCTGCTGCAGGTCAACCTCACGGACGACCCGGGGCGCGGCGGCGTCGCCCCCGCCGACCTCGAGCGCCTCGCCGAGCACGTGAGCGGATGCCGCACCCTGCGCCTGCGCGGACTCATGGCCGTCGCGCCTCTGGATGAGGCGCCGGCCGACACGTTCGCGCGTGTGGCCCGGCTCTCCGAGCGCCTGCGGGCGATCGACCCCGACGCCCGGTGGATCTCCGCCGGAATGACGGGGGATTTCGAGGAGGCGATCGCCGCCGGCGCGACACACCTGCGGATCGGCTCGGCAATCACGGGTCCGCGGCCCGAGCGCGGTTAGCCTCGATCCAGACAGCAAACGGAGGATGCGATGTCGAACCCGCTGAAGAAGACCATGGTGTACCTGGGCCTCGCCGACGAGGAAGAGGTCTACGAGGAGGAGCCCACTCCTCGCGCGTCCCGCAAGGAGGAGCGTCATGTCGAGAAGGCGGCAGCACCCGTGACCCCGATCCACCGTCCGGCCATCGTACGACAGCCCGCTGCGGCATCCTTGAACGAGATCCTGACCGTGCACCCGAAGCAGTACCGCGACGCGCAGAACATCGCCGAGAGCTTCCGTGACGGTGTGCCGGTCATCATCAACCTGTCCCAGATGAGCGACGCCGACGCGCGCCGTCTGATCGACTTCGCCAGCGGGCTCGCGATGGGTCTGTTCGGACGCATCGAGCGCGTGACGAGCAAGGTGTTCCTGCTGTCCCCCGAGAACATCGCCGTCTCCGGCGACGGCGCGATCGCCCAGGCCGACCCCGAGTCGGTCCCGTTCGCGCCCTAATCGCCGTGGAGGTTGTCCGCCTCGTCGCATCCGTGGCGAACATCCTGCTGCTGGTGTTCGTCTTCGTCCTGTTCGCCCGGTTGATCCTCGACTACATCCCGATGTTCAACCGAGGTTGGCGGCCGCGGGGGGCGGGGCTCGTCGTCGCGGAGATCGTCTACACGGTCACCGATCCGCCCATCCGGATGTTCCGGCGCGTCATCCCTCCGTTGCGCATCGGACCCGTCGCGATCGACTTCGCGTTCACGATCACCCTGCTGCTCTGCTTCGTGCTGATGTCGGTGACGAGCTATCTCGCGTCGTCCTGAGTCCTTCCGCTCCCCCCGAAGCCCGGGGCTATGCTTTTCTGAAGCGGCCCGAGAAGCGGGCACACCCCTCCTACCGACCGCCGCCACCTGAAAGAGGAAGATCTCATGGCATTGACTCCGGATGACGTCGTCACCAAGCAGTTCCAGCACGTGCGTTTCAAGGAGGGCTTCGACCCTGACGAGGTGGATGACTTCCTCGACGAGATCGTCGTCGAGTGGCGTAAGGCGCTCACCGAGAACGACGAGCTGAAGGCCAAGATCGCCGAGCTCGAGGCCGGCGCTGCCGCCGCCCCCGCCGCTCCGGCCCCCGCGCCCGCCGTCGAGGAGGCGCCCGTTCCCGCTCCGGCGCCCGCGGCCGTCCCCGTCGAGGGCGCGGCGGCGACCGCCGGCATCCTGGAGCTCGCGCAGCGCCTGCACGACGAGCACGTCGCCGAGGGCAAGGCTCAGCGAGAGCAGCTCGTGGCCGAGGCGAAGGCCCAGGCCGCCGTCATCATCGGCGACGCCGAGGCGCGCGGTCGTGACGAGATCGCCCGCCTCGAGAAGGAGCGCGGCTCGCTCGAGTCCCGCATCAACGAGCTGCGCCAGTTCGAGCGCGACTACCGCTCGCAGCTGCGGAGCTACTTCGAGGGCAAGCTTCGCGACCTCGACTCGACCAGCAGCGGCTCCGACCAGACGCCCGTCTCGGCCATCGGTCAGTAAGGGCGTTCCTTGACGGTTCGACCCCCGCTTCGTGCGGCGGCGGCCGGTACCACCATCGCGATTCTCGCGATTCTGGTGCTGGCCGCCGACCAGTTTGCGAAGCACTTCGCGATTCTCACGCTCCCCCCGGAGCGCAACGTGCCGATCATCGGCGATCTGCTCGGGTTCTATCTGATCCGCAACTCGGGTGCGGCCTTCTCGCTCGGCGAGGGCGTGACCTGGGTGTTCACGATCGCCCTCATGCTGGTCGCCCTCGGCATCATCTGGCTCGCGCTGACCCGCGTGCGTTCGCGCGCATGGGCGGTCGTGCTGGGGCTCCTCCTCGGCGGTGTGCTCGGCAATCTGACCGATCGGGTGCTCCGCGCCCCCGGTTTCCCGGTGGGGCACGTCGTCGACTTCATCTCGACGCCGTGGCTCATGCCGGCGATCTACAACGTGGCGGACATCTTCATCACGACCATGATGATCGGCGTCGCCCTGCTCGTCCTCACGGGTCGTCGGTTCGACGGAACACGTGAGCCCCGTGCGGGTGCGGCATTCGAGGACGATGACGCCCCGAACGGGATCGATGACTCGCCGGCCGGGGATGATGCGTCGGGCGCGGAGCCGACGGGCGCAGACGCATCCGACGAGGTCGAGACGGACGGGGAGGACGACGCCTCACGGCCTGCACCGCCCGCCGACGAGCCCGGCCCGACGCCGACGCGCGCCTGACGTGGACAGCCGCAGCCTCCCGGTTCCGGACGGCCTCGACGGCGCGCGGGCGGACGCCGCGCTCGCGAAGCTGCTCGGCTTCTCCCGCACGTTCGCGGCGGAGGTCATCGATGGCGGCACCGTGCTGGTCGACGGTGCGGTGATCGACAAGTCCGACCGGCTGCGCGCCGGCGCATGGCTGGATGTCGCGTGGGAGCCGAAGCGCGACCCCGAAGTGATCCCCGTGGCCGTGCCCGATCTCGGCATCGTTCACGACGACGATGACATCGTCGTGGTCGACAAGCCCGCGGGCGTGGCCGCCCATCCCTCGCTCGGCTGGGAAGGCCCGACCGTGCTGGGCGCCCTGGCCGCCGCGGGCTTCCGCATCGCGACGACCGGCGCACCCGAGCGCCAGGGCATCGTGCACCGTCTCGACGTCGGAACGAGCGGTCTCATGGTCGTCGCCAAGAGCGAACGCGCGTACACCGAGCTGAAGCACGCCTTCAAGGAGCGCGAGGTCGAGAAGATCTACCACGCCGTCGTGCAGGGGCATACCATCGACGCGCCCATCGGGCGGCACGCTTCGCACTCCTGGAAGTTCGCCGTCACGCCCGCCGGCAAGGACTCCGTGACGCATTACGAGACGATCGAGGCGTTTCCCGCGGCATCCCTGCTGGAGATCCACCTCGAGACGGGCCGGACCCACCAGATCCGCGTGCACATGGCCGCTCACCGGCATCCGTGCGTGGGTGACCCGTTGTACGGCGGCGACCCGACCCTCTCGGCGAGGCTGGGGCTCACGCGGCAGTGGCTGCACGCGCATCGGCTCGCGTTCACGCACCCGGTCTCGCGGGAATGGGTCTCGTTCGAGAGCCCCTACGCGCCCGACCTCGCGCACGCCCTGGCCGTCCTGCGCGGCGACTGACGAGCGCGCGCTGACGTCGATGTCGGATGCCGCGGCCACACTGGGCGCATGGTGATCGAGGTACGCGCGGCGACGGATGCCGCAGCGGTGCTCACGCTCGTCGGCGCGAAGAGTCCGACGGCCCGGGTGTGCACCTGCCTCAGCTACCGGCTGCCGTCGCGCGAGAGACGCGAGCTCGATGCTGCCGGCGCGGCCGCTGTCATCCGCTCGTGGTGCGCGGCCGAGCCGGCGCCGGGGGTCGTCGCGTGGGACGGCGACGAGCCGGTCGGCTGGGCCGCAGTGCACCCGCGGCGTGAGACCACGTTCGCGCGTTCGCGCGTCATCCCGCACCTCGACGATCTGGATGTGTGGTCGGTCTGGTGCTTCCGGGTGCGACCCGGCCACAAGCGGCGCGGGATCATGCACCACCTGCTCGACGGAGCGGTGCGTTTCGCCGCCGGCAGCGGGGCTCCGGCGATCGAGGGGTACCCACTCGACAACGGCGGCGCGCGCATCGAGCAGACCATGGCCTATGTCGGCACGCTGGCCCTCTTCGAGCAGCACGGCTTCACCCGCGCGGCAGAGACCGCGTCGGTGCTCGACGGGCATCCCCGGGTGATCGCACGGCGCGTGCTCGCGTGAGCGCGACGGTCAGCGACCGCCCTCGAAGCGCGCCTCGGCCTCAGGGGCGAGGGCGGCGGTGATCCGTCGCCGCATCTCGGGACCGATCTCGGCGGGCAGCGGATCGGCCGGGTACCACGCGATATCCGTCATCTCGCCGTCGGCGGGGAACGGGTCGCCCGAGATCCAGCGGCACCGGAACGTGAGGTCGAGGTAGTCGCTCTGGTCGCCGTTCTCGTAGGTCACACGCGGGATCTGGTGCACGGACGCGAGTCGCTCGGCGACGATCACGACGCCGGCCTCCTCCGCGGCCTCGCGCACCGCTGCATCGGCGGGTTCCTCGCCCGGGTCGACGATGCCCGTGACGGGAGTCAGTGCGCCGTTGTCGCTGCGCCTGCCGAGCAGGAGCATCCCCTCGTGCTCGACGACGGCGGTCACGCCGACGAGCGGCAGGGGGCGGGTGCCGACGAAGCGGCGCAGCTCGAGCACGAAGTCGGGGGTGGGCACAGGCCCACGATAGGGGAGCGGCACGAGGGTCGCCGACGCCGTGTCCGAGGGTCGACCTAGACTCGACGCGTGGCAGCCGATTCCTTCGTTCACCTGCACGTTCACAGCGAGTACTCGATGCTCGACGGTGCGGCCCGCATCGGGCCGATGGTGCAGGAGGCGGTCCGCCTCGGCATGCCCGCGCTCGCGGTCACCGACCACGGCAACACCTTCGCCGCGTACGAGTTCTACAAGACCGCGAAGGATGCCGGCATCACCCCGATCATCGGTATCGAGGCCTACGTCACCCCGGGCACCCACCGCACCGACAAGTCCCGGGTGCGCTGGGGCACGCCCGAACAGAACGACGACGACGTGTCGGGTTCGGGCGCATACACCCACATGACGCTGCTCTCCGAGACGACCGAGGGCATGCACAACCTCTTCCGGCTCTCGTCCCGGTCGAGCATGGAGGGCTACTACTTCAAGCCGCGCATGGATCGCGAGCTGCTGCAGACCTACAGCAAGGGGCTTATCGCGACCACGGGCTGCCCGTCCGGCGAGGTGCAGACGCGTCTGCGTCTCGGACAGTACGAGGCGGCGCGCGCCGCGGCTGCCGAGTTCCAGGACATCTTCGGCAAGGAGAACTACTTCGCCGAGATCATGGATCACGGACTCTCCATCGAGCGGCGGGTGATGACCGATCTGCTCAAGATCGCGAAAGACCTCGACATCCCTCTCGTCGCGACGAACGACCTGCACTACACGCACCAGCACGACGCGTCGAGCCACGCGGCGCTCCTGTGCGTGCAGTCCGGCTCGACCCTCGACGACCCGAAACGCTTCAAGTTCGACGGCGACGGCTATTACGTGAAGTCGCCCGCCGAGATGCGGCAGATCTTCCGCGACCACGAGGTCGCGTGCGACAACACGCTGCTGATCGCCGAGCGATGCGACGTGGAGTTCAACACCGCGGCGAACTACATGCCGCGCTTCCCGGTGCCCGCGGGTGAGACCGAGGAGAGCTGGTTCGTCAAGGAGGTCGAGAAGGGTCTCGACTTCCGCTACCCCGACGGCATCCCCGCCGAGGTGCGCGCCCAGGCCGAGTACGAGACCGGCGTGATCGTGCAGATGGGCTTCCCCGGCTACTTCCTCGTCGTCGCCGACTTCATCAACTGGGCGAAGGACAACGGCATCCGGGTGGGTCCGGGCCGCGGGTCCGGCGCGGGCTCCATGGCCGCCTATGCGATGCGCATCACCGACCTCGACCCGCTGCAGCACGGTCTGATCTTCGAGCGGTTCCTCAACCCCGACCGTGTCTCCATGCCCGACTTCGACGTCGACTTCGACGACCGTCGTCGCGCCGAGGTCATCCAGTA
>NZ_MEGA01000120.1:0-5145 GCF_001725695.1 Microbacterium sp. SCN 71-21 | reverse complement strand
CGATGGAGCGGGTGTCGGCGGCATCGACGCACGAATGGGCGTCGACGTCGGCGCCGGCGGGGTGGTCGAGGTAGGTTCGACCGCCGGGTGAGGTCCATTCGAGGATGCCGCCCGGGTGCTGCCGCACGGTCCACGCGGTGAACTGCTTCATCGAGTGGTGCCGTTGGCAGAGGTGGGCGAGATTGGATGCCTCGGTCTTGCCTCCGAGCGCCCAGTCGGTGGTGTGGTCGACTTCGCAGCGCACGGCGGGGACGCGGCATCCGGGGAATCGGCAGTGCTGGTCGCGGGCGCGAAGGTAGCGGTCGAGGGCGGCCGGTCGCTGGTAGGTGTCGACGGCGAGCACCTGCCCGGTGATGGGGTGGGTGAGCACGCGTTCCCACGGGCAGCGGGTGGCACCGGCGAGCCGGCGGGCGGTGTCGGCGTCGAGGGGGCTGCGGCCGGCGAGTTCGGCGGAACGGTCGTCGTCGCCGAGCAGGGTCGCGACGGGAACGACGATCTGCACCTTGGCTCGGATGGCTCCGAGAACGCCCGGGCCGTCGTCGGTGCGGGTCGGGTCGGCGCTGGGAGCGACGGTGAGCAGCATGTCGGTGACGAGGTCGGCGCGCACCTGGTCGATGGAGCGGGTGTCGGCGGCATCGACGCACGAATGGGCGTCGACGTCGGCGCCGGCGTCGACATGCGCGCGCGTGTCGATGAGAATGCGGGCCTGCTGGGTGAGCCGGTCGTACACGGCGTCGGCCAGCAGCGTCGGTGTCGTGACGATGAGGTCGGACATTCCTTCGCCGCGCGCGACCACGCGCACGCAGCGCTCGGCGCGCGCGTCGACGTGGCGTTCGACGAGTGATCGCGGGTGCATGTCGTCGGCGAGCTGCTCGAGCAGTCGGCGGAGCCGACCCGGGGTGTGGTGCGTCGCGAGGGCCGCGGCATCCGTATCGAAATCGGCGCGTGCGTCGATCGGAACGATGGCGCCGCAGTCGACGATGGTGCGCACGTGAGCCCGGGTGATGTCACCGACCTCCCACCGGGAAAGGGGCCTCCCACCGGGAAAGGGTGGCCGGGTAGTGCTCGACGAGTTCGATCGCGTCACCGATATCGCGCTGCACCGAGCGGTCGGAGCGCCGGGCGACGGCGCCGATCTCGGCGGACAGCGACCGCAGCACCATGTCGTGCTCGCGCACACGAGTGGGGGTGTCGGCCGTGAGGTCTCGCACCAGACGGCCCGCGGCGGCGAGCGCCCGCATCCGCTCGACCTCGGCACGGGCGACGATGCGCTCAGCGAGGTCGATCGCGCCCACCACGTCGTTCCACGCGCGCTGATCAGCGGCGAGAAGGGTGGCGGCGGATGTGGAATGCATGTTCCCATTGTCGCTTGGGGGTGCGACATTTTGTTCGGCCTTTTCTTCGAATGTGAAAGCTTCGCGACTCCGGATGATTGTGGAGGAAGCTTCGTTTCGAGCGCCTCTGAGCGACGCTCCGGGCCAGAACCTTGCGCGTGATCTCCGCCCCGGAGGGATCAGGAATCCGCCTCGTGTCGCCCGACATCCCGAGGATCACAGCCTCGCCCGCACGAACACCGTGGAGCCGCACCCCGGGAGGGAGCGGCATCCGCTCAGTCGGGTTGCGGGCGCGGTGCGTCGATGCCGGCGCGCAACGCGGTGGAATCTGGAGCCGGCGGCGGACAGGGGCTCGGAGTCAGCGCGGTGCGGTGCCGAAGCGGACACAGACGGCACGCCAGTCCGCGCGCGGGTACACGCGCGCGACGCGGACCCCTCGCCGCGGAAGGTGCCGCGCACGCTCGCCGATGCGGTGGCGACGCGTCGTGGGATCACGGCTCGGGCGTCGAACACGAGAACGCCGCGCGGCATCGGTGCGCACCGTCGAACCTCGCGACGGGTCGTCGCTCGGCGGGGTGTTGACTCGGGGCGCCCTGTGACACCCACGCGCCGCCCTCCGGCGACGCGACGCGTGACAGGGACGGCTACGGCCGCCCCATCCCGTAGTACGTCCATCCCGCCGCGCGCCAGGCCGCGGCATCCAGGCAGTTGCGGCCGTCGATGATGATGCGGCCCTCGGTGAGAGTCGACACGAGCTCGGGGGCCATCTGCCGGCGGTACTCATCCCACTCGGTGACGACGATCACCACGTCAGCGCCGCGCAACGCCTCGTCCCGGTCAGCGAGGTAGGTCAGCTGCGGATGGATGCGGCGCGCGTTCGCGATCGCCTCAGGATCGGTGACCCGCACCGAGGCCCCCAGCCCGTGCAGGCGTACCGCCACGTCGAGGGCCGGCGAATCGCGGATGTCGTCGGAGTGCGGCTTGAACGCGGCCCCCAGCACGGCGATCTTGCGTTCGAAGGTCTCTCCCCCGAGCGCATCGACGGCCAGTTGCACGGCCCGATCGCGACGACGAAGGTTGATCGCGTCGATCTCACGCAGGAAGGCGACAGACTCACCCTTGCCGAGCTCTTCGGCGCGCGCCGAGAAGGCACGGATGTCCTTGGGCAGGCATCCCCCGCCGAACCCGATGCCGGCTCCCAAGAAGCGGCGCCCGATGCGAGCGTCGTGTCCGATCGCATCTGCGAGCTGAGTGACGTCGGCGCCCGTGACCTCGGCGATCTCGGCCATGGCGTTGATGAAGCTGATCTTGGTTGCGAGGAAGGCGTTCGCCGCGACCTTCACCAGCTCCGCTGTCGCGTAGTCGGTGACGATGAAAGGCGTGCCCTTCGCGACCGAGGGGTGATAGACCTCACGAAGAATGGATGCCGCGCGCTCCCCCTCTGCGCCAGCGGGGACCCCCGCCACGAGCCTGTCGGGATCGATCGTGTCTTGCACTGCCCAGCCCTCACGAAGGAATTCCGGGTTCCAGACGAGGGTCGCGCCGGTCGCTTCGACGCGAGGCGCGAGCCCCGCGGCCGTGCCGACGGGCACCGTCGACTTGCCCGCCACGATGTCGCCTTCGGAGAGGTAGGGCAGCAGCCCATCGAACGCGGCATTGACGTAGGTCAGGTCAGCGGCGTATCCGTCCTTCTGCTGGGGCGTGTTGACGCCGACGAAATGCACCGTCGCGCCCGCGACGTCGGCCATCCTGTTCGAGAATCGAAGGCGCCCCGAGCTCACCCCATCGCGGACGAGATCTTCCAGATTCGGCTCGAAGAAGGGCGCCGTCCCTGCACTCAACGCGGCAACCCGATGCTCGTCGACGTCAACTCCGACGACTTCGTGACCGATTGATGCCATCGCGGCGGCGTGCACCGCTCCGAGATAGCCGCATCCGATGACCGATAGGCGCACGAACCCTCCCTTGATCGACGTCAATTCGATCTGCCGAGTGTGTCCGAGCGGTTGAGGCCAGTTGACGTGCAGATGAATCACTGACCTGCAACGACGGCAGGAAGGCGCCACGCACCGCACTGGGTGCCGGACGCGCGTCTACGGCGCCTGAAACCCCGAGAGGCGGTCGTGCCGGGAGGATTCACCCCACAACTCTCCCAAGGTCCCGGGAGTGTGAGAACAGAGTCGCGACGGGGGCCGATCGCCCCACCCTCGCTGCGCCCGGACAAGCCCCGAGGTGCCGCGCACCGCCGGCAAATCGGAGTCGTCGGCCCGCGTAGCCAACTCCTCATCGACGTAGGGAGGCATTCCATGGGCTGTCGACGCTGAGATTAGCCTCGCTGGACCGCCCGAACTCGGCCTTGCAACCCCCGGGCGCGGGTGAGTCTCTTAGCGTGGTGTCACTTCCCGCGGGGTTTTCGCCGTCGTTGACGTAGAGAGGCCATCGTGGGAACCCCAGTTGTTTCCAGCAAGAAGCAAAGAAGTGATCCCACGATGACCCATACCCAGTCTGCCTTGACGACCCTGATCAGCGAAGTCCTCGCCGATCCCGACCTCGCCCACTCGGATGTGTTCCGGCGGATGTTGCAGGCCGGGTTGCAGGACCTGATCAACGCGGAGGCCACTGCGAAGATCGGCGCCGCCCCGCATGAGCGCACCCCGGAGCGCGTCACGCGCCGTAACGGCACCCGTCCGAAGACCCTCGCCACTCCGGCCGGGGAGGTGGACCTGGCGATCCCGAAGCTGCGGGAAGGGTCGTTCTTCCCGTCGTTGCTGTCCCCGCGGCGCCGCGTCGACAAGGCCCTTTACGCGGTGATCTGCCAAGCCTGGATCGACGGGGTCAGCACTCGCAAGGTCGACCAGCTGATGCGCGCTTTGGGTAACGACACCGGCATCTCCCGCTCGACCGTCTCGCGAATCTGCACGGAGATCGACGAAGCCGTCGCGGAGTTCCTGCATCGCCGCATCGACCACACCTGGTTCCCCTACCTGTTCCTGGACGCCACCTACCTCGACGTCCGCCTGCGCGGCCGCGTCGTCTCCCAGGCGCTCGTGGTCGCCACCGGCGTCTCCGGCGACGGCCGTCGCGAGATCCTCGGCATGGCGCTGGGAGATGCGGAGACGACGGACTTCTGGACCGAGTTCCTGCGCTCCCTGCGCGAGCGGGGACTGAAGGTCGCCACCGACGCCGACCCGCTGGGCGTCGCCCTTGTCACCTCCGACGCGCACGCCGGCCTCAAAGCCGCTGTCAAGGCGATCCTGCCGGGAGCTGCCTGGCAGCGCTGCCGCGTCCACTTCGCCCGCAACGTCACCCAGAAGCTCGGCTCGGCCCGATCCAAGCCCGTCAACGCGCTGATCACCACGATCTTCGCCCAGACCAGCCCGGAGGCCGTGACCGCGCAATACCGGCAGGTCACCGACAGCCTGCGCGCATCGTTCCCCGAGATCGCGCAAATGCTCGAGGCCGCCGAAGCGGACCTGACCGCCTTCGCCGCCATGCCGCGTGAGCACTGGCAGAAGATCTGGTCCAACAACCCCATCGAGCGCCTCAACCGCGAGATCAAGCGCCGCGCCGACGTCGTCCAGATCTTCCCCGACCGCGACAGCGTCACCCGCCTCATCGGCGCTGTCCTGCAAGAGCAGCACGAGGAATGGCAATACGGCGAACGCCGCTACTTCTCCGAGATCTCCATGCGCAAGCTCATCCACACCCTCCGCGACCACGCAGAACCCGCCCGCCCCGAGCTCTACCTGACCGCCTAACCCCATCCACCACCGGAAACAACCGAAGTGACACCACACCACGGGACTTGACC
>NZ_MEGA01000119.1:0-5158 GCF_001725695.1 Microbacterium sp. SCN 71-21 | reverse complement strand
GGGACGCGACATCCTTCGACCTCGTCGACGCGACGCGGCCTACCTCGCCGGGTACCACGGCACCCCCACCTACGTGCCGAACACGCGCTGGCGCGCGGAGGCCCGCTTCGAGGCGTACGACGCACCGCGGCCCATCACGGTCGATGCCGCCGTCGACGGCATCCAGCACGTGTACGACGCCCCGGGCGAGCTGGTGTTCTCGCTGCGCGGTGAGGAGTTCCGGCTGATCGCGTTCCCGGGACGCACCGACGACCTGCTCGTGCTGTTCACCGACGCAACGAGCGGACTCACCACGTACGCTGCGAGCCGCTCGCTCGCCGTTCCCCCGCCCGACGCCGACGGCCGCACGGTGATCGACTTCAACCGGGCCGTCAACCTGCCGTGCGCGTACACCGACTTCGCGACCTGCCCGCTGCCACCGACCGGCAACCGGCTGCCGGTCGGCATCGAGGGCGGCGAGAAGACGCCGCTGGCCCGCGTGGTCGGTCACGTGACCGCCCACGGCCTCGAGCTCGCCCCCGTCGAGGCCACGCCCGTCGAGGCCTCGCCTGCTGAGGTTGCGCCTGCTGAGGTCGCGCGATGAGAACCCAGCTGCTCGACATCATCCCCTACCGCGCCGACCCCCTGTCGGGGCACCAGGTGTCACCGGCCGAACGGCTCGAGCAGACGGTGATCGCCGCGGTACGGGCGGAGGAGCTCGGCTACGACGCCGTCGGCGTGGGCGAGCGGCACGCGGGCCCGTTCCTGTCGTCGTCACCGACGGTCGTTCTCGCCGCGATCGCGCAGGCGACCCGCACCGTGCGGCTCACAACCGGGGTCACCGTGCTGTCGGTGCTCGACCCGGTGCGGGTCGCCGAGGACTACGCGACCATCGATCAGCTGTCGCGAGGCCGACTCGACCTCGTGATCGGCAAGGGCAACGAAGCCGCCCAGTTCCCGCTGTTCGGCCTCGAGCTCGACGACCAGTGGGAGCTGCTCGAGGAGAAGTACGCCCTGCTGCGCGTGCTCTGGGAGCAGGAGTCGGTGACCTGGCCCGGCGGGCCGTTCACACGCCCGCTGAACGACGTCACGACCCTGCCGCGACCGTACGGCGGCCGACCGAGGGTATGGCACGGGTCGGCGAACACTCTCTTCTCCGCCTCCCTCGCGGCGCGTCACGGCGACCCGCTGTTCAGCGCCAACGCCATCCAGCCGCTCGAGAACTACGGCGTGCTCGTCGACCACTACCGCAGCGAACACGCCCGCCACGGCCACGACCCGCGCACCGCGTTCGTCGGTGCCGGCGCCGGGGCGCTGTTCATCGCCGACACCCGCGAGGAGGCGATCGCCCAGTACGGGCCCGTCTACGAGGCGATCGTGCAGGCCACCAACGTGCCCGGCAACAACACCCCGTTCCGCGACATCCGTCACGCGGTCGCCGAGGGTCCCGCCCTCGTCGGCACGGCCGCCGACGTGATCGACAAGATCGCACGCTTCCACGACCGGCTCGGGCACTCGCTGCAGTCCATCAGTCTGCCGACGACGCTCCCCTTCCCCCAGCAACTGGAGATCCTGGAACGATTCGCGCTCGAGGTCGCCCCGGCGCTTCGCCGCTCGTTCCCCACACACCTCTGGACCGACGACGACCCCGGGGCGGGTCGGGCGACGGTCCCGGAGAACCCGGCATGGGGCACGCCGGGAGAGGTCGTCCCGGCGGTGGGTGCGACGGCGAGTGCTGCGCCGTCGACCGCCGGGGCGACCCTGTGACCCCGGCGCTGTTACCCACCGTTGCCCTCACGCCAGGTCAGGAGTACGGGGCCGGGCAGACTGTCCGGGTGAGCGCACCGCAGACCTGGACGATCACCCCTGTTGATTGGCATGACCCACGCGCCGCCGCGCTGCGCGACGCGATGGATGCCGAGATCGGTCCGCGCTACGCCGACCGCTTCGAGGCGCGCGCCGCCGCGGGCATCCAGGACGACCCGGCCGACTTCGCGATCGACCCCGCCACCCTGCTCGTCACCGTGCTCGTGCACGACGCCGACGGCACGCCGGTCGGTCACGCCGCACTGCGCCGACTCGGCGACGAGGTCGAGGTGAAGCGGGTCTACATCGGCCCGGCCGTGCGCGGGGCGGGGGCCTCGCGCGCCCTCATGTCGGAGCTCGAACGCCTCGGCCGCGATGCCGGTGCCGTCCGCCTGATCCTGCAGACGCGCGATAGGCAGCCCGAGGCGATCGCGCTCTACGAGCACATCGGCTACACGCCGATCCCGATCTTCGCGCCGTACACGGCGTACGAATTCTCCCGCTGCTACGAGAAGAGGTTGGTGTGACCGACGCGCGTGTGATCGTCGTGGGGGCGGGCGTCATGGGCGCCGCCACCGCCTGGCAGCTGGGTCGACGCGGCATCCCGACGATCCTTCTCGAGCAGTTCCGGGTCGGTCACGACCGGGGCGCGTCGCACGGCACCAGTCGCAACTTCAACGTGTCGTACGGCGATGCCGGCTACCTCGCGTGGCTGCGCGAAGCGCGGGTGCTGTGGCGCGTTCTCGAGCACGAGGTGCGTGCACCGCTCATCACCCGCACCGGCATCGTGTCGCACGGCAGCGGGCTCGACCTCGTGGCGCTCACGACCGCGGTGCGCGCGGGCGGGTTCGACGCCCGCCTGCTCGATGTGCGGGAGGCGCAGCGCCGGTGGCCCGGGTTCCGCTTCGAGACGCCGGTGCTGCACACGCCCGAAGCGGGTCGCATCGATGCGGATGCCGCGGTGCGCGGCTTCGTCGCGGCGGCGCGTGCGACCGCGGTCGAGGTGCGCGAGGGAGTCCGGGTGGCGTCGGTGAGCGCCGATGAGCGCGGCGCCTCGGTGGTGCTGCGCGACGAGGAGGGTGAGCGCACCCTGACGGCGGAGCGCGTCGTCGTCACCGCGGGTGCGTGGACCCGCGGACTGCTCCCGGAGTCGATCGCCCTGCCGCCGCTGCGGGTGACGCAGGAGCAGCCGGCGTTCTTCGCGCCGATCGCGCCGGCCGAGGAGACCTGGCCGGGCTTCAACCACATCGCCGATTCGTCCGGGGAGACGGGATGGTTCCCAACCGGGGTGTACGGCATGGCGACGCCGGGCCTCGGTATCAAGGCCGGTTGGCATGCAGCAGGCCCCGTGGTGGATCCCGACGAGCGGTCGTTCGTTCCCGACCCGTCGCTGACCGAGGCGCTGCGACGGTACGCCCGGGAGTGGCTGCCGGGCGTCGACGCCGATCGGTTCAGCGAGGTGACGTGCACCTACACGTCGACACCCGACGCGAGTTTCGTGCTCGAACGGTTCGATCGTGTGGTGGTGGGGGCGGGATTCTCCGGCCACGGGTTCAAGTTCGCTCCGGTGATCGGCCGCATCCTCGCCGATCTCGCCGAGCTCGGCTGACATGCTCATGCGGCGATATCGCGGGGGACCGCGCGAATGCGGGCCGTGTCGGGCTCAGGCCGGCGTCAGGTCGTAGCCGAACGCGAGCAGGTCGATGAATCGGCCGGGCTGCACCTCCACGGGATGCTCGCGCTCGGGGAGCCGCACGAAGCCGAGGCGTGCGTAGAGGGCGTGGGCGCCTGTCATCTCGGGGCCGCTGTTCATGACCACCCGGTGCGAGCCGCGCGCCCGAGCCTGGGCGATCACGTGGTGAACGAGGGCCGCCCCCACGCCCCGGCGCTGGGCGGCGGGTGTCACGGCCAGCTGCCGGAAGTCGGTCTCGCCGGGCCGGGCCAGATGCGAGAGGGCCTCGCCGGGCCGCGACATCCACACCGTCCCGAGGATCTCGTCGCCGTCGAGCGCGAGCCACACCTCACCCCCGTCGGCGCGCGCGGCCACGTCGCGCAGTGAGGCGATGTACTCGTCGGTCAGCGCGCCGTAGGCCGACGTGTACGCGCTGACCGTCGCCTCCCCGGCGCGGACGTACTCATCGGGTCTGGCCTCGCGAATGGTGAGTGAGTCGGATGCCGCGGTCACGCGTGCGCGCCAACGGTGGCCGGTGTCGGGGCACCCGCGAGGCCCCAGGTCTCGGCGAGCAGCTCGACGGAGCGCTCGCGGTCGCGCGGGTCGTGCGTGATCGTGGTGATCAGCAGCTCATCGGCCCCCGTCACCCGTTGCAGGGCCTCCAGCTGCTCCGCCACCTGTTCGGGTGTGCCGACGAACCGCGTCGCGAGGCGGTCGCGCACGACCGCGAGGGCGGCGGCATCCAGAGGCTGGGCGCTGGCCTCGTCGGGCGTGGGGTAGACGATCGCGCCCTGCCCGGCCCGGATGGAGTGCACCCAGTGCGCATATCCCTCCGCGAGACGCGTCGCCTCGGCCTCGCTGTCGGCGACGAGCACGTCGACCGACACGATGACGCGCGGCTCGGCGAGGCGTCCCGGCCGGAATGCGTCGCGGTAGGCGCCGACGGCCTCGCGCACGAAGGTCGGGGCGACATGGTAGTTCGCTCCGAACGGCAGGCCGAGCCGGCCGGCGAGGGCGGCGGATGCGCCCGCCGTGCTGCCGTGGATCCAGACGTCCACGTCGGTTCCCTCGGCGGGGGTGGCGTGGATCGGCACGCCCTCCGGGGCGACGTAGTCGCCCGTGATGAGCGCGATGATGTCGAGCACGTCCTGCTCGAAGTGGTCGGCGTCACCCGGGGTGCGGCGCAGCAGGCGCGCCTGCACCGCGAAGCGCTGCAGATCGAGGGTGAAGTCCGGGGCGGCCGGGATCAGCAGGCCGTCGACGGTGACGTCCTCCTTCGCGCCCTCGGTGAGCGCGGCGAAGCTGTGGGGGGTCTGGGCGGCGCTGGTCGACCCGGAGCGCCCGATGCCGAGATCGACGCGACCCGGGAAGAGTGCGGCGAGCAGCCCGGCCGACTCGGCGACGTGCAGAGGGCTGTAGTTGCCGATGATCGTCGCGGCGGTGCCCACCCGGATACGGTCCGTCGCCTGGGCGATGAGCGGAAGCAGCACGTGGGGGAGCGCGCCGGAGATGCCCGGGTTGAGATGATGCTCAGCCAGCCAGTAGCGCGCGTAGCCGAGGGCTTCCGCGCGCTGGGCGAGGCGCACGCTCGCCCGCAGGCCGTCGGCCGGCGTCTGGCCGGTGCCGAACGGGGAGAGATCGAGGATGGAGAGGGGAACGGGCACGGTCTGCTCCTGCGCGGGTCGGTGGCGGGTCGGAAAC
>NZ_MEGA01000118.1:0-5196 GCF_001725695.1 Microbacterium sp. SCN 71-21 | reverse complement strand
TGGAGCGCCCGCAGCGAAGCGAGGACGAACGACGTTGAGGCCGACGATCAACGGTGCACACTCTCCGGCGGGATCGACCACGGGTTGACACAGGGCTCTAAGGGCCGGCAGGCCCCGCCCGAAGGGCGTCGACCATCAATTGCACGGCCCGCGTGGCCTTGAGCGCTATCGCGCAGCGCAAAAGCCGCAGCGTGGCCACGCCCTGTTACCGCTCCCTAGACCGTCGTCCGTACATACGCGCATCCAGTGTCCGGCGATGACGGTCAGGTGTTGGATGCACGACTGCTTGCGCTCATTCTCGACGCCGAGAGCATCCCGCGCTCCGCTGGGCGCTGATCGCGGCAACACAAAGCTAGGGCGCCTATACTCGACTTGGTGCTCGACTGCAGGGGGCTACCGGAGCGCACCTACCGCAACCTGCGTGCCGTGTTACGAGAACTCGATCTTCCGGGCCAGATCCCGATAGCGTCGCCAAGGAAGTTCATATACAGCCTCGAGTCGTCGTGACTTGTTCGTGCTCGTATCGCGTCGTTGCCCCCACTGATCGCGAGACACTAAGGAACGATTGGCGGAATTGCGTAGATATTTTCGCTGACACTTTCGGCGCGCCGCAATGCGGTGAGCACACCGAGAATGCGTTCGCGGGCGAGGTCGCCGCGCCTACGCTAGCCCCGCAGTCGACGTCGTGTCAGTGCTCTACCGCCGCCATCGCGACCGCGCTGACTGTCGGGCCCACGCCGTCGACGGTGCGCCACGCCACGATGGAGCGCCCGCGGACGGCCCGGTCCGGACCGTGGCGCCGCGCTGCCGCGCCCACTCATGCCGACAGGCATCCAGCCCACCCGGTCCGCATGGGTGCGCAGCACCCTGCCAGCCGCACTCACATGCCGACACGGACGCCATGCCCAACCTAGGGCGCACATCCGACAGACAGATGGACGCCCGTCAGCCGTCGTCCCTAAGCTCGAGCTTCAGGCCCAGAGCCTGCGCAACCTTGGCGATGGTCGCGGTCGTCACATCGTTATTCGCCTCGACGCGCGCGATGGTAGGGCGGGACAAACCCGATTTCTCGCCGAGCTCGCCCTGTGACCACCCCACCTTCTTCCGGGCCGCGCGGATGACGTCGCCGAGGCCGTGCTGCTCCGCCTCCATGCTCACGCGCCCTCAGTCTGCGAGCCGGCGTCCGTATCGGGCCGGTGCTGCGCGTGGAGGGCGTCCGCTGCGATGTCGGCGATCTGCCCGACGAACGCTGGATCCGTCATGTACGACTGGATTTCCCTCGACTCGTTCACCGTCTTCAGCACGGCGAGTCCGACGGCCCCGCTGAAGCCCTCGGATGCCTTGAGCTGGGCGACGGTGTTGTTCTTCGCCATCGCCACCGCATCCTCGTTGTCGTCGAGGAAGCCCCAGAAGGTCGTAACGAAACCGGAGACGCTGTCTGGGCTCACATCGACGCCCTTGGCCTTGAACATCTCGTTGACCTTGTCGATGGCCTCGGCGAGTGGGCCTCGCTTCGGTGCCGCGCCGCCGGCATGCTCGCCGTCGAAGACGGGGAGCCTGATGCCCTCGCCGCTCCCTTCGCTGATCGAGTGGTCTTCCTCGATCGCGGACGGGACGAGCTTGACGCCGGAGAGTTGGACGCCCTCGAGGAAGCTGTCGTCGCGGTCGTCGTCGTCTGCGTGAAGATTGCGGCCGAGCAAGGTCGCAAGGATGGCGCGGCGATGTAGCTCCGGGTCCTGGTAGTCGACGATCTGGCTGAGGAACTGCCAGGCGTTGCGGTATCCCAGCACGTCCGCGCGGAACGACTCCAGCTGCTCTTTCTGCTTCTTGTCCTTCGACAGCACGGCCTGACGCCACTGGCCGCTCCAGCGGTTCTTGATCGGAGCCAACGCCTTGGCGATCACCTCACCGCCGAGAACAGAGAGGAATGCGTCGGCGACGGCGTCCATCTCCTCATGCGTGTAGAGCCCGGCCGTGTCGAGTCGCTCTCCCACTGTGATCAGCGCGTTGGGGTCGACGTCGCCGTCGACGTGGGCGTCGGAGTAGTACAGCTTGAAGTCGGACTGGATGCTCGCCGGGGTATTGCGGAAGTCGACGACCATCGGCGCGGTCTTGCCCGGGTAGATCCGGTTTAGCCGCGAGAGGGTCTGTACGGTGGCGACGCCGGAGAGCTTCTTGTCGACGTACATCGCCATCAGCCGAGGCTCGTCGAACCCAGTCTGGAATTTGTTGGCGACGATGAGGACGCGGTAGACGCCGTCCTCCCGGAATGCCCTGCCGACGTCGCTCACACCGTTGACCGACACCTCGGTAACGCTCTCGCCGTCCTCGTCCTTAAGCGACCCCGAGAACGCCGCGAGTGTGTGGAGGTCGTAGCCCTTCTCGGCGATGTAGGCGTCCATCTTCCGCGACCAGCTCAGCGCCTCCATACGTGAGCTCGTCACGACCATGGCGCGGGCCTGGCCGCTCAGCAGCGGCTGCACATTCCGGCGGAAGTGCTCGACGACGACCCGTACCTTCTGCGCGATCGCGGTCGGGTGGAGCCTCGCGTAACGGACGATGCTCGAGACCGCCTCACCGGTGTTGACCTGGATCTCGCTCTCGGACTCCTCGCCCTCCAGGGTGTTCTTCACCCTGAGAAACATGTCGTAGGTCGAGTAGTTGGTGAGGACGTCGAGGATGAAGCCCTCCTCGATCGCCTGCGCCATCGTGTACGTATCGAAGGCCTCCCAGCGCTCCCCGACCTGGGTGCCAAATAGACGCAGGGTCTTCGCCTTCGGCGTCGCCGTCAGGGCGACGAAGGTGATATTGGCCGACGCCGCGATGGCCGAGTCCTTGGCGGCCAACAGTTCGTCGGCGCTGATCTCCTCATCTGGATCGACCTCGACGTCGACGAGCAGCTCCTTGAGCTGCTTGGCGGCGGAGCCCGACTGCGAGGAGTGCGCCTCGTCGGCGACGACGGCCCAGCGCCGGCCACGCAGCTCCTCGGTGTCCTCGATGAGCTTCATGACTTCCGGGAACGTCTGCAGGGTGCAGGTCACGATGTGATCGCCCTCGAGCAGCGCCTTCTTCAGCTGCGGCGACTTCGCGCCGGACTTCTCGCCAACGGCCACGACGAGCCCCTTGCTCGACTGGACGAGGTTCATGTCCTCACGGATGTTCTCGTCGAGGACTGTGCGATCGGTGACGACGATGACCGAGTCGAAGGTCGACTTCGAGTCGGCGCTCATGTGGCGAATCAGGCGATGGCTAAGCCAGGCGATGGTCTTCGTCTTGCCCGAGCCAGCCGAGTGCCAGACCAGATAGCGCTTGCCGGGGCCGTTAGCCTCGACGTCGGCGACGACGCGCTCGACCGCACGCAGCTGGTGGAATCTCGGGAAGACGAGCCTGCCGTCGTCCTTCTTCCCCGACTTGCCCGGCTCGAAGAGCGCGAAGTCCTTGAGGATGCGCATGAAGGTTGGCCGGGCGAGAATCTCGCGCCACAGATAGTTGGTCGACGAGCCGGTCGCGGACGGCGGGTTACCCTCGTGGCCGTCGTTGCCCTGATTGAAGGGCAGGAAGACGGTGTCTCCGCCCTGCAGCTTGGTGGTCATGTAGACGAGGTCGTTTGAAACGGCGAAGTGCACCAGCGCACGGCCGGCCGCGAGCAGCGGGCGGCTCCGCCCTGGCTTGCGGTCCTCCTTGTACTGGCGGATCGCGTGATTGACGGTCTGGGTGTTGTCGGTCTTGAGCTCAAGTGTGACGACCGGCAGGCCGTTGGCAAGGAGTACGACGTCGATGCTCTCGTTAGTCTTCGTGTCGAAGCGCACCTGCCGCAAGATCCGCAGCCGGGCCGACGCGGCTGCTTCGACCACCTCGGTCAGGTTGGGGTTCGCCGGCGGGAAGGCCATCATCGGACCGAACTTCGCGGTCGGACGGCCGATCTGAGCGTAGGAGAAGCCCTTGCGCAGCACGCCGAGCAGGCCGCCCACGGGGTGCCCGGTCGTCGGGTCCATGCGCGTTGCTTTGGCCAGCTCCTTGGTGACGTGCTCGAGGAGCTTTCGCTCGGCGCCCGACTTCTGCTCGCCGACCAGGTCGCCGGGGACAGCCTTCTCGTACTCGTCCGGGTACTGAGTGGCCAGCCAGTGCAGCGCGTCCCCGGGCACCATCGCGACGCCGACGTCCCATCCTGTCGGCCTACCGTCGTCCTCGTACAGCCAGCCGCGGTCGGCCAGCTCCGAGCAGAGGTTCTCCTCGAACTCGCGCTCCATCAGCTGCGCGTGGCTCATGCAACTGCCTTCTTACCGGTAACGACGTCGGTAATGAGCGCTGCGCGGCGTTCGAGGAGCCGGGACTTGAGATCGGCGACCTTCGCCAGCATGGCGTCGACGCGCGCGGTCGCCTCGTCGAGCTCGTCCGCGATCCTGATCTGCTCCTCGATTGGCGGCAACGGGACCGGTGTTGCGTCCAAGACCGTCTTCGTCACGCGCTGGGCGTTTGGGCGGACACCGGTAGAGATCGCAGCGAAGTAGTCGATGTATCGCGAGCTGCGAAAGAGGTGATGCACATACCGCGGCTCGAACCGGTCCGAGATCCAGAAGGCTTTATAGTCCGGGCTGATGTACCCGGTGAGAGACGAGACGCCGAGCCCGCCGTGGTTGAGCCACATCATGTTGGCCGCGAGCTGACCCGGACGGACAACCCGGTACTTCGAGACGTCGAGCGACGCCTGTTGTCCGTCGGTGCGAGTGTTCAGCTCTACACCTCGGTACTCGGAGATGGAGAGTAGCGGCCCGGCAGGGTCGTCGCCGTTCCGCTCGGCGCTCTCCGTAAAGTCGTAGCCGAACTTCGTTCTCTCCCAGTGGTCGGGGATGCCAGCGAGGGCCGCGTGCGACTCTGATTCGCGATGCCCCGCGCTCTCTGCGAGCCCGAAAACAGCTCTGGTCTGAACTGTGCGCACACGTTCCTGAAGCTTATGCGTGAGAGACTGAAGCTGGGCGAGCATTGCATCGATCTCGCCAGTCTCGCGATCAAGGTAGCGGGCGATCTTCCGCTGTGTATCGCAATCAAATTCGGGGACGGGGAGGCGGGCCACCGTTCCAATCGGGATCGACACACGAGTGACTCCAAAAGACGCCGTGAGCCAATACCCCTTCGTAAGACTGGAAGCCAGGCACCAGTAGAGAAATATCGGGTCGACCTGATCGGCGTATGGCC
>NZ_MEGA01000117.1:0-5337 GCF_001725695.1 Microbacterium sp. SCN 71-21 | reverse complement strand
GCCGACGTCCGCGCCCTTGTAGCCAGGGAGCTCTTGGAGGAGTGAGTCGAGGGTGCGGAAGAACCGTTCGACCGGGCTCTTGTCGGTCGGCTGGTAGATGCGGGCGGGCTGGATCGAGATTCCTAGCCGAGCGCATGCCGTGGTGACGTGTTCGGACAGGAACGGGCGGCCGTGATCGATCACGATCGTTTCCGGCAGGATGCCCGCCCGAGTGAACCGGGCAACACCGGTGCGGGCGGGGTCGACGAGCACCGTGTCGGGGAGCCCGTGGTACGGCCAACGAGCTGGCGTGCCCCAGCTCTTCGGGATCTCGAAGGGCTGCATAGCTTCGGCGAGGACGCCGGACACGTCGATGGACTTCGTGGAACCCGGCGTGAGTCTCAGTCCGAGGATGCACCTCGAGTAGAGGTCGATCGCGACGGTGAGGTCCGCGCACACCCACTTTCCGGTGACCGGTGCGACGGCGAACACGTTCAGCGGGGTGGTGTCCAGAAGGACGAACTCGCCCGGGCGGGTCGCTGTCAGGCGGCCGTAGGGGGCGGAGGGCCGGTTCGCTATTGATCGTTTGGCTTTCGTGGACCCGGAGAACGTTGCTCGGCCTCGGGAGAGCTCGTCCAATGCCCGGTATCCGCTGGCGGTCGACGGGAGGGTGACGACCTCGGGTCCGTGGACGCGCTCGACGCGGGCGGCGATGCGGGCGAGGATGATCTTCTTCTGCACCTTGGACTGGTTGCCCTGTTCATCGATCACGGTCCGGGCGGCGTCGACCCAGCGCGGATCGAAGTTCGTCAGGGCCGCGCCCGTCCGAGACCTGCGGGTGTCGATCAGGCCCGCCTCGCCGGTGTCGCGGTAGCGGGATACCCAGCGTTCCAGTGTCCGCGTCCCGATGCCGAGCTCCTTGGCCTTCGCGGTCTGCCGTTCTCCCAATGAACGTTGTGGGTGGTACTCAAAGCGCGGTTCTCCCTCACGGGCGATCTCTCGACTTCCCGATCTGTATCCGGTGAGTACCTCGCGGACATGATCGGCGCGCTCATGGGCGGCCGCCTGGGCGGACTCGGTCGCATCAGACCAGACGAGCATCAACGGCTGCGACTCTTCGTCATCGGGAAGTCTTCCCGGGACGTGCGCGGTACCGCCCTCCGAAGCAGGCCGCAGCACGTCGAGCATCCGCAGCCGGCGAGTACTCCCGTCCGCGGTGCGGACGATGACCGCTCCATCCCCGATCTCCGCGACGGTGCACATTTCGCCGTCGTAGACGAGCTGTGCGCCCGGGGCAACCGTCCATGTCTTCTTCATCCCGACTGGTCCTCTCTGGAAGATGGCGTCAAAAGGCTGGCGGTCGACAGGGGCCGAGTCAGGTCGGCGTTCAGATGCCGCACCCACAGCAGATGCAAGACGAGGGAACGCGCGAACCTGATGTCACCCTCTATAGGAGCTACGGCTCGCACCGCCTCTCCAAGGGTGAGAGGAGTGTGGAGAGTGCCGGTCGCGGCGGCAACCTCGGCGTCCGGAAACTGGAATCGGCGCCGGTAGCCCGCGAGGAACTGCACGTTGGCAAGCATCACGGGGTTGGGTTCGGATTGCACCCGGTATTCCCAGCCGTGCCCCTCGATGACTCGCCGGGACCACGCCAACGAGTTGTGAACCTTTGGTCGCGACAGCTTCTCGGCGGGCTTCACGTCGACCACGCACGCCGAGTCATCGGCGTGAATAAGCAGGTAATCCGGAACGTGCCTCCGCGCCGTGCCTCGGTCATCTCCGTCGACCAAGAATGGCTGTGACAAGATCCACACCACCCGCGGGTCGAAGTCCGCCAACAAGAGGTTCGCGTACTCGAGCCGCGATTCGTACCCGACCGGCGCCTCCATCGTCGCCGACCAGTAGGAGCCAGAGAAGTGCCGTTGCTTGCGGTACCAGCGAAACTCCCGCCACGGCACCGCCGTGTCGAACTGACGAACACGAAGATCACGCAGGTCACTGACGTCGACGCGATCGTCGGACCTGCGGATCCGAATGGTTGCCTCTGCCCCCGTCACGAGCCGAGGACTACCCGGCGCGAGACCTCACCCGAACTACCACTCGCGGGAGACCGATCTGTGGACATACGGCCATCCTGGAGGCCTATCGACACAAGCAACCATGAACGAATCCCACGCAATTACGTAAGTCACGTCGTACCGAATCGCACTTGTGGCAACGGCGTTTACGTAGTACGTGACATACGTTTCAGTGAATGTCACATTCACTGTACGCTCGAAACCAGCGGAGTCAAGTTGTGTAGGTCAGGTAGACAACACCGGAAGGAGAATGCCTCAGAATCACCTTCGCGTAGGTGCCGGGCGTCGGCGACCTATGCGAAACTCGGGGCATGACGATAGTGGAGCCGATCGCACCGGAGGAGTCCCGTCTGTTCTTCGGCAACAGCTACATGAACGCCGTCGTCATCGAGATCGCCGCACTCGAAGGCGAAACCTTCTCACCCAAGCAGATCGTCGAAGCGACCGGGTTGCTGGGGAGCATCGTTCACCCGCTGATCCACAAGCTCCGCGACGCACACTTCCTCGAATTCGTTGGCCGCGTTCCGGGGGAGCGGACCCTGCTCTACCGGATCCGCGACAACTACTGGTGGGAAGCGGCACGACGCTACGCCGCGGATCGACAGGCGACAACGGAGCGCGCGGCCTCCTAAGCGTCCGCCGCCCGCCGTCCGCATGTCGCGGCGCCGCCCCTCGTTGCCGTAAGAGCGTCGGCAACCCCAACGCCGCAACACGAAAGCCCACGACCTCGGGCCCTAGTCATCCACGCCCGCGCAAACATCGCCGGTGCGATCGCTGCAGATGGATCTCCGACAGGAGAGTCATCCGCGCCGACGCGGCAAAACGCAACCTGAGACTAGCTCCGGTCAGGCAGCGAGCCCCTCGCTGATGTCCGCGGCAGTCACGGGGACGAAATGATGTCGGGGTCCTGCTGAGGCGTGCGGCAACGCGATCAGGTGTGCGCCGGCGGTGGAGGAGTCTGCGGCGAGGTGTGTGCCGATCAGGCTGGTGAGGACTCCGGCCACGGCGGCCAAGTCCGCAGCGGAACCATGAAAGGTCGGCACCGAACATCCCCGGGTGGGGACGATCTCATCACCGGCCAGAGGGTCCCGCCACAACCCGTGGTACAGCTCGAGCGCCGGATCGGCGCCCACGACCCGACCCACCCGGTCGTCCACAGACGACGGCGACCCAGCGCGGGACGGGCAGATCGTGACCAACCCAAGGGTGCCGGACGCGACATCGGTGGCGACTTGGGCGATCACCGCCCGACGGTCCGGCACCTCTGCGGTGGCGTCCAGGAGGGTCGTCACGGCGTTGCTGACCGTCGCGTCGATGACGATGTCCGCGTCGAGCGCGGCGCTGAGGTCTTCGGGGATCGCGCCGGCGGCGACATGGACGACGATGTCGTCACGAAGCGACCGCAGCCGTGTGGCGAGAGCTTGGGCCTTGGTCTCGCCGATGCTCGTCTCGGTGTAGTTCTGCCGTACCAGCAACCCACCGGTCACGACACCCGGGTCGCAAATCGTGATCTCTCGGGCCCCTGCCCGGACGACGAACTCGGCGATCCAGGATCCGAGACCTCCGCACCCCCACACGTGCACGGACTTTCCTGCGAACCCGTTGACGGGACGGTCCACGTCGCGTCGCGTGGTGACGGCTTCTCGTTCATCAGACATGTTGCACCATTCGATCGGCACCTCGACGTCGAGGAGGGTGGGATTCAGGTCCAGCGCCGTGCCCCGCGTCCGGCCGACTTTGCGCAGCGCGTTCGCGACAGCGGGTGTGAGCCGGCCGCAGAGCAGATGCGGTGGCCCGCCCGCACCGTGCGGGACGGCGAGGACGAAGTACTGAGGCGAATCCGCGGGGCTGCGCAGAGCGGCGGCGATCAGCATCGTCGTGAACGCCGGACCGAGCGGGGCATGGCGGCGCACCGGTCCGAACGCGCGGGGTGTCGCGACGTCCGCGGTCGGGTAGTCAATCAGGTATAGCAACGGCACCAACGACTCGGTCGCACCAAACGGCAGGTCGGAGAGCAGTCGCACCACCGGCACGATCATCTCGCCACGGTTACGCCAGGTGAGATCCAACCGTGCGTCGGTTCGTCGGTGCAGCGTCGCGGTCGTCACGCGCAGCGCCGGGAGATCATCGCGGGCGACGATCGTCGGTGTGCCCTGGGTGCGGTGCAGCACCCCGCCAACGGCGTGGTACATGGCCGTGGACGGATCGAACAGTGCCGCGGCGGCCTCGGCAAGCCACCCCCAGAGCCGGTTCAAGGTCGCGCTGACCCCGCTCTGTGGGTGCCACTCGCGGGACGGGTCCAGGTAGATGCACAGTCGACGCCCCTGCAACACGTGCGGGAACCCGAGGAAGCGGGTATGGGTGACTTCCACGGTCGGGGGGGAGAAGGGGCTGGTCGGGATGCGCAGCACGAAAGGCTCCCAGCCATGCAGCTGCAACCCGTTCGCGGCGTGCTCGATCGTGTCGGTGTTCAGCTCGATCGGGACGCAGGCATCACCTTCAGGTCCCTCGCTCGCCGCACCGCAGCGCAACTCGTGCGGGCGTGCTCTGGCGAGTGCCCGTAGTTCCTGCAGCTGGGTCACCTGCCAGGGCGCGAAGGTCGGCTGCTTTCGCTTGGTCATCCCGCGCGCCCCGACCTCCCCGTTGTGGTCTCCTTCGTCGGGGCGGCCGGGGCGAACTTCGCAGGGCCGCTGCCGGCTGGTGCCTTGAAGCCGTCGCCGAACAGCGCCTGCCACTTCTGGACGCTGCGGTCCTTGTCCGGCTCGGCGTAGGCGTCCTCGATCTCGGCCGCGTGGACGTGGATGCGGTCCCGGAAGTACGAGTACGTCTCATCGGACCACCGGTGGTCGAAAGTGACTCCTGATCCTGACGGGTCGGCGATTGACGGCCGGTTAGGTCGAGCCTGCAGCCACTCGTCAAGATCCGTGACGATCGTGCGCAGCGCGGTGGGGAGGTTGCTGTAGCAGGACGGGTCGCTCATCTTGCTGAGCTCGCTGACCCGCTCTCCGAGGAGTGTGGTGAGCAGGATCGATCGGGTGCCGGTGAAGGAGTTCTTGTGATCGCGGAGGAACTTGATGAGGCGGATGACGCGGCGCAGGTTGCCGCCGGCGATCTGGTCCTGTTTCTTCATCCAGTCCGTGAACCCCTGCGGGTTGGTGTCTTCCCAGATGTTCTCGTCGCGGTTCACGATCACCTCCCGCCAGCCGGAGAGGATGACGTGCGGGACGATGTCGACATGCATGTCGTTCGCGTACGAGACCCGCACGCACCGGCACTTGCG
>NZ_MEGA01000116.1:0-5346 GCF_001725695.1 Microbacterium sp. SCN 71-21 | reverse complement strand
CCTCATCCCCTCCCCCTCACCCACTCTCACCGGAGGTCACTGATGTCCCATTCCGAGAACGTCACCGTCTCGCGCACGACCCACGATGCCGACCAGGGCACGTGGAAGTCATACGACGACTTCGCGACCGGAATCGACACTTATCGGATGCCGCAGGCCGACCTCGCCGGACGATCGATCGCCTGGGAGTTCGACGGCGGCATCGGTCTCGCCGTGGACGTCCTGGCCGATGGCACCGCCCGGTGGCGGTCGGCAGCCCTTCTGAGCACACCGGATGGCACGGTGGACCCGTACGACGCGGTGCGTGTGCGCGACGACGTGGTGTTCTTCAACCTGCCCCTCACGTCGCGGTCTCAGGACGCGATCACGGTGTTCTGGTCGGAGACGACCGGTCGCGCACTGATCATCCACTCCGTGATCGGCGAGCCGCGACCGGGAATGCCGCAGGTGCAGCAGACGATCGCCGCGGGGCGTGTCGTCGGACAAGATGTGACGGGGGTGAAGCCCGCGCCGTCGCGCGATCTGATCGGCTTCCGCGAGCTCGTGCGCTACAGCCCCGTGCACCTGTACGAGCACGTGTTCCTCTCGAGCGAGCGCTACTGCTGGCAGTGCCTCCACGGCGAGCAGCGCGGGCACGGCGACGTCGACATGTCGTCGGTGTGGAAGTTCGACGACTCCGGCCTCTACCTGTTCACGTTCCGCGAGTTCGTGATCCCGGTCGCGAGCGTCTGGCTGCACGACCTCGGCTACGCGCTGCGCACGACGGGGATCTTCCTCGGCACCGCGCCCGGCGGCGGCGCCGACCACCGCCTCGCGGGCGGCCACATCTATCCGCTCGGCAACGTCGTGTACCCCGACGTCGAGCCCGTCTGACCCACCGAAAGGACACCCGCATGAGCCGCGCTCACGACATCATCACGCGACACTACGAGGCCAGCGCCGGCGGCGATCTCGCCGGGATGCTCGCCCCCATCGAGCCCGACACGACCTGGACCGAGGCGGCCGGGTTCCCGCGTGCGGGCACCTACGTCGGCCCCGACGCCGTGCGCGTCCACGTGTTCGACGCACTCGCCCGCGACTTCGACGGCTATCGCTTCGACCTCGACGAGCTCGTCGACGCGGGCGATGTGCAGGTCGGCATCGGCACGTACTCGGGCACCTTCCGCGAGACGGGGCGCCCGTTCACCGCGCGGGTCGCGCACATCTGGCGGCTGGCATCCGACCGGGTGGTCAGCTTCGAGCAGATCGTCGACAGCGCGCAGGTTCGGACAGCGATGACGCCATGAGCGCACCCGCCCGTCCCGCCTCGGCGAGCATCCCCCCGATCGGACTGGCGGTCGCGGGCGTGCGGGGCAGCGGCGGCATCCATGTCGTCTCAGCGGCGATCGACGACGGCTTCCGCCTGATCGTCACCGACCCTGACTACGACAACGACGGCACGGTCGGCGCGGCGATTGCCGCGGCAGCCGTCCCGCGTGATCTCGTCACGGTCGCGACCCGGCTGCCCGCGAGTCGCACGAGCGCGAACGAGGCGACGAAGTTCGTCGAGGAGTTTCTGCTGCGCACCCAGCTGGAGCACATCGATCTCATGCTGGTGCCGTGGATCGGGGCGGCGCGCTCGCTGGCGGCCTGGCACTCTCTCGCGAAGGCCCGGGTGCGAGGCCTCGTCAGCCGCGTGGGTGTCGCGGGGTTCGGCGCGGCGGAGAGTGACGCCCTTCTCGAGGCGACCGGAGATCGGCCGGCCGTCGACAAGATCGTCGTGCACCCGCTCGCTCCCCAGCGCGAGTTGCGGCGCGACCTCGATGGCCGAGGCGTCAGGGTGCTCGCCGCGCATCCGACGGGCCTCGGAGACGGGATGCTGCGGCATCCGGTGCTCGTGCGCGCCGCACGCGAGGAGGGTCTCACCCCGGCGCAGCTGGCGATCGCCTGGTCGGCGGCTCGGGGGATGATCCCGCTGCCGACGGCGAGATTCCCGGCCCGGCAACGCGAGAACCTCGCCGCGCTCGATCGACCGCTGGCGGAGTCGACGCTCGCCGTCATCGACCGCGTGTGCCCCGACGGCCCGTCGCGGATCGAGACGATCGCCGGGTGAGCGGCGCCGGGGTCGTCGCGCAGTGAGGGTTCGCATCGCAACCTCGCTGGTGAACCCGCCGCAGCGCGCGAGGTATGCGGCATCCCCATGGCGGATGCCGCGGCCCCGCGTCAGCCGCCGAGAGCCGTGACGACGGCGAGCGAGTCCACGTAGTCGCGCCAGCCGACGATGCGTCGATCGACGAGGGTGACGACGGAGCAGAACCGGTTGTCGTGCGCGCGGCCCGCCGCCGTGCGTCCGTGCACCTCGTATTCGAGCGTCACGACGCCACGGTCGGCGTCGTGCGCGACCTGCAGCCCGTCGGCCCGCTCGATCTGCATGTCGTAGCCGGCGAACCAGTCCATGTAGGCCGCGCGCCCGCGGATGACGGGCCCGAACCCGGCGAAGACGTAACGGAACTCGAACTCGGCGTCCTCCGCCACGGCGTCGCAGAAGTGCTCACCGTCGACGAGATCACCCAGCCCCTCCCGCACGACCGCGTAGAACGGATCGGCGTTCGGCCGGAACGCAGGGTGCGAGCGGTCGGCGGGTTCGTGGTGGTGCGGCAGGGTCATGCGGACCTCTTTTCGGCGGTGCCCCTGGAGGGACTCGAACCCCCAACCGTTTCCTTAGGACGGAACTGCTCTTCCATTGAGCTACAGAGGCTGGCCCTCCGAGTCTAGCGGCGCCTCACCCGCCGGATTCGGATGCCGCGGCCCCCTGTGCGGCCGCGACGACGCCTTCCACGCTCTGCTCCAGGAACGCCACGATCTGCTCGACCGGGGTGCCGGTGCCGAGGGCGAGGTCGAGGAGCACTTCCTGGGCGAACACGACCCAGGAGTGGAGGGCGACCCGCAGCATCCGGGTGTCGCGATAGCCGAGCTCGCCGTAGACCTCCAGCAGGCGGGCGGCCTGCGCATCGCGGGCTTCGTCGACCACCCGGCTCGCCTCGGCGTCGCGGCTCGACGACCCGCGCACCAGGGAGGCGAAGACGCCGCTGTGCTCGCGCACGAACATGACGATGCGGGTGAGGGTGTCGTGCAGGCGCTCCCGCGGGGCGAGGTCGCGGCGCGGGGTGGTCGCGTGCAGCATGCCGTCGCGGGCGAGGGTGACGACGTCGCGGTGCAGGCCCTGCTTCGAGCCGAAGTAGTGGAAGACGAGGCCGCGGGAGACGCCGGCCTGCTCGGAGAGCACCTCGATGGTCAGCTCGTCGAGGGGGCGCGTGGCGAGGAATGCCACACCGAGGGCGGTGAGCTGCTCCCGTCGCTCCTCGGGCGTCAACCGCGTACGACGCACCCCGACCATGGCTATGACCATACTGTCGACACCTCCCCTCCTCCGGGCGCGCCATCGGCGTCGCACCCGGACTGTGAGGACTTTCTCACCAACGCGTCCACCTTATTGACAATTAGTCAATGGTGTCTATCATCGTGTCAGAACCACCCGCAGCACAGCCGCTGCACCCCGCAGCAATGACGCTGCACCTCACCCCCCGGAGGACACAATGAAGTTCCGCAACATCGCGCGCTCGCGCGCAGGACGTATCGCCATCGTCGCCGTCCCGGTCGCCGTCGTCACCTCGGTGCTCGCCGGCGGCGTCGCCCAGGGCCAGGTGCCCGTCTCGTTCTCGGTCTCGGGCAGCTCGTTCCAGATCTCCGCCACCGAGCTCGCCGGCACTGGCTTCTCCCAGTACTCGGGCGTCGCCACCGACGCGAAGGGCGGCCAGCACAGCGTCGCGATCGCCAACATCAAGTCGGCGTCGCTCACGGCGCTCTGCCAGGCCGTCATCACCGACACCCCGCTCGGCAAGGTGGGCCTGCTGGTCACCGCCGGCGGCGAGGGCACCCCTGCCACCGCGACCGACCTGCAGATCGGCATGACCGACCTCAAGGGCGACTCGTCGTTCGGCAACATCCGCATCGGCGTCGACGCCTCGCAGGTGAACACGAACGCGAAGGGCACGGCGGGCGAGTTCGCCCAGGACGCCGACACCATCACGATCAAGAACCTGCAGCAGATCGCGTGGAGCACCCAGGCGGGCGTCTTCAACCTCGCCAACATGCACGTGCAGATCACCGACGGGTCGAAGGGCTGCTTCTGAGCAGCCCCATGACCACCGTTCCTCGAACCCGATCGGAGGCTGCTGCCATGTCCACTCGACGTGCCCGCTTCGCCGCCTGGTCCCGCCGGCGGCCCCTCGTCGGCGCGATCCTCATCGCTGTCGGCGGCGTGGAGATGTTCTTCTCCGGTCAGCTCGACCTCGGCAACATCCAGGTGCAGCTCGGCTTCTCGGGGCTGCAGGCGACCATCATCCCGGTCGCCCTGGTGCTGCTGGGCGTGCTGATCGTCGCGATGCCCATGCATCGCATCTTCTACGGTGTGATCGCTCTGGCGATCTCGATCTACTCACTCGTCGGCGTCAACCTCGGCGGCTTCATCATCGGGATGGTGGTCTCCACCGTCGGTGGCGTGATCGCCGTGTCATGGGTGCCCGCCGACGGTGAGCGTCGCCTGCGCCGCCGCGAGGCGAAGCGGGCCACCCGCCAGGACGAGGAGGCTGCGGCGGAGGAGGGCGATGCGGACGGCGCCACCGCCGATCTGACGATCGACGAGATCACGGCGGCGAGCCCATCATGATCCGCCATCGCCTTGCCATCGCGGCCGCCGCGGTGGTCGGATGCCTCGTGGTCGGCGCCGCGACCGTCGGTGCCGCCCGCTCCCCCGAAGCCCCGACCGGCCTGTGCATCCCACTGCTGATGAACTGCAGCACGCCGACGCCGACGCCGACCCCGTCGCCGTCGCAGACCTCGGGCAGCTTGCTGCCGGGTCTGCCGTCACTGCCGGGTCTCGGCGGCGGATCCACCTCACCGACGACGCCGACCTCCCCGGGCACGCCCACCACCCCGACGCAGACCAACGCGTCATGGGGACAGGCGATCTTCGACCAGGGCGCACCGACCCTCACGAAGTACCCGGCGCAGCTGGGCGCGCAGGGTCTCTCGTTCACGGGGCTCAAGGGCATCGCACTCGTCACGGTGCGCACGGTCGACGGAACGCTCGAGCCGGCCATCCGCATCAGCGCCGACTCGGTCACGGTGCAGGGCTTCTCGCTCACGGTGCGCCAGTTCACCGGCCCGTCGCTCGCGACCACCGCCGACAGCATGACGCTCAGCGGCGACGCCCAGGTCTACCTGAGCTCACTGACGGCCGTGCTGCCGACGGGTCAGGCCATCACGATCGGGCAGGACACGCCGCCACCCGCCGACGGCATCACC
>NZ_MEGA01000115.1:503-6156 GCF_001725695.1 Microbacterium sp. SCN 71-21 | reverse complement strand
ACTGAAGGTTGGTTGGCTTCGCAACCCCAGCTTCTCAGTCCCCCCTCGAATGAACAACCTTCATAGCTTCGACAGCTAGAGCGCGCCACAGGCCGCCGAAATCCGGCCGCCAGCTCACCTCGTATTGTGCAGCATGCCCTGGAAGGCGCGGTAGCTGCCCTTGGGGGTGCGCTGTTGGGTGGCGTAGTCGACGTGCACGATGCCGAACCGCTTCGCGTAGCCGTATCCCCACTCGAAGTTGTCGAGCAGCGACCACACGTAGTACCCGCGCAGATCGACACCCGCATCGAGGGCGTCGCGCGCGGCCGCGAAGTGCCGTGCGAGGTAGTCCACTCGCAGCGGGTCGTCGACGCGGCCGTCCGGCGAGACGACGTCGTCGAAAGCCGCGCCGTTCTCGGTGACCATGAGCGGCTGCGCGGGGAACTCGGCCGACAGGGCGAGCAGCAGCTCCGTCAGGCCTTCGGGCGCGATGTTCCAGCCCATCGCCGTGTGAGGACCGGGTTGCTCGACGAACTCGACGATGGCGTCACTGCCCGGCCAGGCGGTTCCGCCCGCCGCGGCCTTGTGCCCGTCGTTGCTCTGGCGGGGGGAGGCTCCGTCCCACAGGCGCACAGTCGCCGTCGAGTAGTAGTTGACCCCGAGTACGTCCAGGGGGTGGTGGATGAGTGCCAGATCGCCGGGCCTCACGAACGACCAGTCCGACACGGCGGACGTGTCCGCCAGCAGATCCGCGGGGTATTCCCCGTGGAGCATGGGCCCGGTGAAGGCGCGGTTCGCGAGGGCGTCGATGCGACGCACGGCCTCGTCGGCGCCGTCGCCGGCACCGCGAAGCACGTGGAAGTTGAGCGTGACCGACAGGCCGGGATCCGCGGTCGAGGATGCGCGCAGGGCCGCCGCACCGAGTCCGTGAGCCAGGTTGAGATGATGCACGGCGGCGAGCGCCGCCGCCGGCTCGGTGCGTCCGGGCGCGTGCCCGCCTTGCCCGTAGCCGAGGTAGGCCGAGCACCAGGGCTCGTTCAACGTCGTGAACGTGTCGACACGGTCGCCGAGCGCTGCGCCGACGACCGCCGCGTACTCCGCGAACGCCTCCGCGGTCTCGCGCACCGGCCAGCCCCCGGCATCCTCCAGCGGTTGGGGGAGGTCCCAGTGGTACAGCGTCGCGACGGGACGGATGCCGCGTGCTCGGAGCCCGTCCACGAGGCGCGAGTAGAAATCGAGTCCGGCGTTGTTCACTGCGCCGCGCCCGTCGGGAATCACGCGAGGCCACGAGATCGAGAAGCGATAGGCCCGCAGGCCCAGTTCCGCCATGAGGTCGAGGTCGCTCTCCCACCGGTGCAGATGATCGCACGCGACATCGCCGGTGTCGCCGTTCCAGACCTTCCCCGGAGTGCGGCTGAACGTGTCCCAGATCGACGGTCCGCGACCGGCGTCGGTCGCCCCGCCTTCGACCTGGTAGGCGGCGGTCGCCGATCCGAACACGAATCCCGGCGGGAAGACGAGCGGATGCGTCATCCCGTCACCGCCGTGCGGTCGACGTCGAAACTCTGCGCACGCCCATCCGGTGTCGTCACGGTGATCGTCGCGATGCCCGAACCGCCCGGGAAGACCCGCAGCTGCAGGCCGTCGAGGTAGTCGTAATCGGGACGGTCGGTGCGGGCGCCCCAGGGGAGCACCGCTCCGGGCCGCACGTAGAGGGGGAGACTCGTGACGTCGTGCATTTCGCGACGCCAGCCGCCGCCCTCGACGACCTCGCCGGTGAGCAGGTGCGTCCACGGCCCGGCGGGAAGGTAGAACTCCACCTCGCCCGACGCGGACAGCACCGGGGCCACGAGCAGATCAGCGCCGAGCATGTACTGGCGGTCAAGGTAGGCGACGGCCGGGTCGTCGGGGAACTCCAGGATGAGCGGGCGCATCACGGGGGCGCCGGTCGCCGCCGCGGCGATGCCGAGCTGGAAGAGATACGGCATCAGCCGCATCTTCAGATGGGTGAAGACGCGCGTCACCTCCACCGCCTCCTCGTCGAACGACCACGGCACCCGGTAGGACTCGGAGCCGTGGAAGCGGCTGTGGCTCGACAACAGACCGAACGCGGTCCAGCGCTTGAACACCAGCGGCTCGGGCGTGCCTTCGAACCCGCCGATGTCATGGCTCCAGTGCGCGTACCCGCTGAGCGCGAGCGACAGGCCGCCGCGCAGCGTCTCTGCCATCGAGACGAAGCTCGAGGTGTTGTCGCCGCCCCAGTGCACGGGCATCGTCTGGCCGCCGGCTGTTCCCGACCGGGCGAACAGCACCGCCTCGCCCTCTCCCCGCACGCGCACGAGCACGTCGTGCACGGCGCGGTTGTACAGCTGGGCGTAGAGGTTGTGCATGCGCTCCGGATCGGATCCGTCGAACCACGCGACATCCGTCGGGATGCGCTCACCGAAGTCGGTCTTCACGCAGTCGACGCCCTGCCCGAGGAGCACCTCGAGCTTCGACTGGTACCAGGCGACGGCGTCGGGATTCGTGAAGTCGACGAGCCCCATGCCGGCCTGCCACATGTCCCACTGCCACACCGAGCCGTCGTGGCGGCGCACGAGGAATCCCCGCGCAGCACCCTCCTCGAACAGCTCCGAGTGCTGCGCGATGTAGGGGTTGATCCACACGCACACCTTGAGGTCGCGGTCGTGGAGTCGCCGCAGCATCCCCTCGGGATCGGGGAACACCCTCTCGTCCCAGCGGAAGTCGCACCAGGTGAACTCGCGCATCCAGAAGCAGTCGAAGTGGAAGACCGAGATGGGAAGCTCGCGCCGCGCCATCTCGTCGACGAACGACGTGACCGTTGCCTCGTCGTAGTCGGTCGTGAAGGATGTCGACAGCCACAGGCCGTACGACCATGCCGGAACGATCGGCGGGCGGCCGGTCAGTGCGGTGTACCGTTCGAGAACCTGTGCGGGGGTAGGCCCCGCGATCACGAAGAACTCGATCGCCTCACCCGATACCGAGAACTGCACGCGCTCGACGGCCTCGCTGCCGACCTCGAAGGACACGTGACCCGGGTCGTTCACGAAGACCCCGTATCCGGCCGAGCTCAGGTAGAACGGTACGTTCTTATAGGCCTGTTCGCTGGATGTCCCGCCGTCGGCGTTCCAGATGTCGACCGTCTGCCCGTTCTTCACGAGCGGCCCGAAGCGCTCGCCGAGGCCGTAGACGAGCTCGCCGACGCCGAGGTCGAGCTGCGCGTGCATGAAGTGACGCCGACGCGGCACGCCGGTCTCGGCGGCGGCCCCGTCCACGGGACCCGGGTCGATCGAGGCATCCGCCGCGGTGTGCACCCAGGCCAGGGATCGATGTCCGCTGCCGGTCAGGCGGCGCCCGGCGAGCTCGAACGAGAGATCCCACGCACCCCTCCCGACCCGGGCCCGCAGGTCGCCGGTGACCAGCTCGCCCCCGTCTTCGGTGAGGTGTGCGGCGCCGGCGCGCCCCGCTCCCGGGAGCGGGAAGCCCGGCGTCGCGGGCGTGCCGCGGTGGTGTTCGACGCGCACGCGCACGACCCCCTCCAGCGGCGACGAGAGCGACACCGTGAGCGTCGGGCGGTTCAGCACATCGCCGCGCCGCTCGATCACCTTGGTCGGGGCGAGCACGGTGAGCGCTTCGCCGTCGACCCCGTCCTCGCGGCGGTCGATCTCATAGGCCTCCTGGGCGTAGAGCGCAGCGACTCCCGGTCGCATCTGCCAGAACCCGTCGGTGAACTTCATTACTTGACTGCTCCTGCGGTGATGCCGCGCGTGAGTGTGCGCTGGAAGATGAGGAAGAAGAGGAGGGTGGGGATGATGCCGAGCAGTGCGGACGCGCTCGTCGTGGTGACATCCATCAATCGATCGCCCTGCAGCACGCTGATCGCGACCGGCACCGTCTGGTTCGCGTTCGACACCAGGAATGTGAGCGGGATGAGGAACTCGTTCCACGTCCAGATGAAGAAGAAGATGAGCAGCACCGACAGGGTCGGTCGGCTGATCGGGAACACCACCCGCCACAGGATCTGCCACCGGCTGGCGCCGTCCATCGCGGCGGCCTCGAGCACTTCCTTGGGGAAGGTGCCGTAGACCGCGGACAGGAGGTAGGTGCCGAACGCCGCCTGGATCACGGTGAAGATGATGATGACCGACCAGACGTTGTTGTACAGCCCCACCGCCTTGGCCATGTAGTACAGCGGGTAGAGGAGCGCCTCTTGCGGCAGCAGGTTGGCCAGGAGGAACAGCAGCACGATCCACGTGCGTCCGCGCACGCGGCCGATGCCGATCGCGAAGGCGTTGAGCACCGAGATCAGCACGGCCAGCACGGCGACCATGCCGGAGATGAACACGGAGTTCCACACCTTCTGCGGGAAGTCCACGCGCTGCCAGAACGCGGCGAGACCGTCGAACGAGATGTGCGTCGGGAACGCGAGCGGTCCGCCGTTGGAGTAATCGGCGGGCGTCTTGAACGAGTTCACGAGGATCAGGTAGAACGGCGCGATGATGAGCAGCGCCGCGACGATCGCGAACGCGAGCATCAGCCAGTCGACGCCGCGCGCACGGTTGGCGCGCCGAGGGCGACGGTTCGGGCGGGTCGCCGTGCGTCCCGTCGTGAGAGTCATGGTGTCGGCCATCAGAGTCCCGCCCGTTCCTTGCGCTCGGACGCGTTCTGCGCCCGGATGAACAGCACCGCGACGATCGCGATGACGATGGTGAGCGCGGTGGCGATGGTCGCGCCGTAGCCGACCTGCTGCGCCTGGAAGAACTGGCTGTACGAGTAGTACGACGGCACGATGGTCGCCGTTCCAGGCCCGCCGCGGGTGAGCACGTACACGGGCCCGAACACCTTCAGCGCGGCGATCGTGCAGGTGAGGGCGACCACGTAGATCTCCGGTCGGATGATGCTCACGGTGATCGCGCGGAAGCGCTGGAACCAGTTCGCGCCGTCGAGCTCGGCAGCCTCGTACAGCTCGGGGTCCACGCGCTGGAGGGCCGCCATGAACACGACGACCGGGTAGCCGATCTGCACCCAGACGAGCACCGCCATGATGGCCCACAGCGCCGTGTCGGGGCTGCCGAGCCAGTCGTGGGTCAGGCCGCCGAGGCCCACGGCCTCGAGCAGCGAGTTCAGGGCGCCGTCCTGCGGACGCAGCACCCAGCCGATCACGATGCCGGCGATGGCGACCGGCAGGATCTGCGGGAGGTAGTAGGTGGCCCGCAGGAAGCTCGCGAGTCGGCCGCCGAACTTGCGCCCGATGACGTCGAAGAGCAACGCCGCCAGCACCAGCCCGATGATCGTCGGGAGCACGACCATCGCGACGATCATCCAGATGCTGTTCCCGAACGACGTCCAGAACTTCTCATCGCCGAGCAGCCGCGTCCAGTTGGCGAGGCCCACCCACACGGGGGGCTTGATCCCCCGCCACGTCGTGAAGCTCAGGTAGACGTTCCAGGCGAGCGGGATGATGATCACCGCCGTGAGGAGCACGAGCCCGGGGACGAGGTAGAGCCAGTACGCACCGCGTCCGGCACGGCCCCGCTGCGGGATGAGCGGTTCGTCGGGAGGAAGGCGTCGAGCGCGGGCGCGCCGGACGAAGGGAACACTGGTCATGGTGGGTCTCTCGCGGTTCGGGTCGGTGGGGGCGGGGCCGGTGAAC
>NZ_MEGA01000115.1:0-494 GCF_001725695.1 Microbacterium sp. SCN 71-21 | reverse complement strand
GGCCGGTGAACCGGCCCCGCCCCGGGGTGTCAGCGCATCGTCGAGGCGTACGTCTCGTACTCGCTGCCGAGAGCGGACTGCACCTTCGACGGATCCGTCCCGTTGACCAGGTTCTGCAGCTGGGCGACGAGGGTGTCGTAGAAGGTCGGCGTCGGCCAGTCGGGATAGAACGCGAGCCCGTCCTTGGCGGTGATCGCATTGAACGCCGAGATCAGCTCCTTGCTCTTTGCGTCGGTGATGTCCGAGGGGTTCGCCGCAACGGGGACGCCACCGTTGTTGCCGATGATCGCCTGGATCTCGGGGCGCATGGTGATGTCGATGAACTTGTAGGCGAGGTCCTTGTTCTTCGCGTTCGCGGGAACCACCCAGAGGTTGCCGGAGGATCCGAGGCTGAGGTCGGAGCCGGGGAAGGGGAAGATGCCCCAGTCGTAGTTCTTGATCTCCGAGGTGAAGCGGCCGTACCACCAGCTGCCGGAGACGAAGATCGGGTACTT
>NZ_MEGA01000114.1:617-11142 GCF_001725695.1 Microbacterium sp. SCN 71-21 | reverse complement strand
GTCAGGATGCTGCGCGTGTCGTCGCCGTCGCGGCGCGGGCGCGCCTTGGCGGGAATGCCGACGATCACGGAGTCGTCGGGCGCGTCGCGCGTCACGACGGCGTTCGCGCCGATCACGGATCCCGCACCGATGCGCACCGGCCCGAGCACCTTCGCGCCCGCGCCGATCGCCACTCCGTCGCCGATCGTGGGGTGGCGCTTGCCGGCGTCGCGCGTGCGACCGCCGAGGGTGACCCCGTGGTAGAGCAGCACGTCGTCGCCGACCTCGGCCGTCTCGCCGATGACGACGCCCATGCCGTGGTCGATGAACAGGCGCCGGCCGATCGTGGCGCCCGGGTGGATCTCGATGCCGGTGAGCCAGCGGGTCAGCTGCGAGCCGGCGCGGGCGAGGAAGCGCACCCGGCGCACCCACAGCGCATGCCACACGCGGTGCGACCACACCGCGTGCAGCCCGGGATAGAGCAGCGCGATCTCGAGGGAGGAGCGGGCGGCGGGGTCGCGGAGGCGGGCGGCCGCGAGATCCTCCCGCAGCCGCCGCAGCATCCCGCCGCCCGTCATCTCACTCCTCGCGCAGGTGCTCGTAGAGCGCGGTCGAGAGGTAGCGCTCGCCGTTGGACGGGATGATCACGACGATGTTCTTGCCGGCGGCCTCGGGGCGCGCAGCGATCTGCTGGGCGGCCCAGAGCGCCGCACCCGACGACATGCCGACGAGGATGCCCTCGCGGGCACCGGCCTCGCGGGCGACACGGATCGCATCGTCGAACTCGACGTCGATGACCTCGTCGATGATCTCGCGGTTGAGGATCGCGGGCACGAAGTTCGGGCCGATGCCCTGGATCTTGTGCGGTCCCGGGTGGCCCTTGGTGAGGATGGGGGAGTCGGCCGGCTCGACGGCGATGACCTTCGCGCCGGGCACGCGCTCCTTGAGCACCTCGCCGACGCCGGTGATGGTGCCGCCGGTGCCGATGCCGGCGACGAAGTAGTCGACCTGGCCGTCGGTGTCGCGCAGGATCTCCTCCGCGGTGGTCTTGCGGTGGATCGCGGGGTTCGCCTCGTTCTCGAACTGGCGGGCCCACACGGCGCCGGGGGTCTCGGCGACGATGCGCTTGGCCTCTTCGACGGCGAACGACATGCCCTTGGTGGGGTCGGTGAGCACGAGCTCGGCGCCGAACGCCTTGAGCAGCAGGCGGCGCTCCTTCGACATCGACGCGGGCATCGTGATGATGACGCGGTAGCCGCGGGCGGCGCCGACCATGGCGAGGGCGATGCCGGTGTTGCCGCTCGTGGACTCGACGATCGTTCCTCCGGGCGTGAGCTCGCCGGAGGCCTCCGCGGCGTCGACGATCGCGATACCGAGGCGGTCCTTCACGCTGGATGCGGGGTTGTAGAACTCGAGCTTGCCGAGGATGTGGCCGCCGAGGCCTTCGCCGATGCGGCTGAACCGCACGAGCGGCGTGTTGCCGAACGCGCTGGTGATGTCGTCGTGGATCGCGGGCATGTCGGGGCTGCCTTCTCTCGCTGGTTCCCTGTCGTCGCGCGTCTATGCGCGCACCGCGCCCAGCCTATGCGAGCGGATGCGATGAGGAGGCTGTGTGACGGGAGCCGGGTCGGCGGTGCGGCCGATAAACTGGGCGGCGCCCATGCCCGAGACCGCACCGCACCCCGGCGATCTGCCCGACGTCGTCGCGCCCGAGCGTCCTGAGACGCTCGCCGACGCGCTGCGCGCCGCTGCGGCGACCCTCGCGCGTGCGGGAGTGGCAGACGCGACCGTCGACGCCGAGCTGCTCGCGGCACACGTGCGCGGCGGCGGGCGCGGCGAGGTGCAGGCGGCAGCGCTGCGCGGCGACGCGATCTCCGAACCGGATGCCGCGTCCCTCGCGTCCCTCGTCGAGCGCCGCGCTGCGCGCGAGCCGCTGCAGCACATCACCGGGCGCGCGCCGTTCCGTCACCTGGAGCTGAGGGTCGGCCCGGGGGTGTTCGTGCCCCGCCCCGAGACCGAGCTGCTCGCGCAGATTGCGATCGATGCGCTGCGCGCCGCGGCATCCCCTTCGCCGATCGCCGTCGATCTCGGCACCGGATCCGGTGCCATCGCACTGTCGCTGGCGACCGAGGTGCCGCATGCGCGGGTGCACGCGGCCGAGAACTCCGTCGACGCCTTCGTGTGGACGAAGGAGAACTTCGCCGAGGTTGGCGCCGAGAACGCACGTCTCGCGTTCATCGACCTGGCCGTCGCGTTCCCCGAGCTCGACGGCACCGTCTCGGTGCTCGTGTCGAACCCTCCCTACGTGCCGGATGCCGCGACCCCCCGCGACCCCGAGGTGCGGCTGTTCGATCCGCCCGCGGCCCTCTACGGAGGCGAGGACGGCCTCGACGTCGTGCGCACCCTCGCGCATGTCGGGCTGCGACTCGTGCACTCCGGCGGACTCATCGCCATCGAGCACGGCGAGCTGCAGGGAGCGGGCGTGAGGGACGCGCTCGCCGAGGCCGGGTGGCGCTCCGCGGCGACCCACCGCGACCTGACGCTGCGCGACCGGGTCACCACGGCGCTGCGGCCCTGACCGCCCAGCCGGGCCGAACTAGACTGGCCCGGTCATGTCTTCCCTCTTCGATTGCCGCGACGAGGCCGAGCTTCTCGCGGGCATGCGTCAGGCGCGCCAGGCCATCGGTCGCGGCGAGCTCATCGTCCTCCCCACCGACACCGTCTACGGCGTGGCCGCCGACGCGTTCTCCCCGGCTGCCGTCGCGCGTCTGCTGGCGGCGAAGGGCCGTGGCCGTCAGCAGCCCCCGCCTGTGCTCGTGCCCGGCGTGAACACGCTGCGGGCGCTCGTGAGCGAGGTGCCCGAGCCCATCGACCGCCTCATCGGCTCGCACTGGCCCGGCGGGCTCACGATCGTGCTGCCGGCCCAGCCCTCGCTCGCCTGGGACCTCGGTGACACCCGCGGCACCGTGGCCGTGCGCATGCCCGCCCACCGTCTGGCGATCGAGCTGCTGGAGGAGACCGGACCGCTCGCGGTCTCGAGCGCCAACCTGACCGGCGCCCCGGCCGCGATCGTCGCGAAGGAGGCGGAGCGGATGCTGCGCGACAGCGTCGCCGTCTATCTCGATGACGGCCCGGCCACCGCGGGCTTCGCCTCGACGATCATCGACGCCACCGGGCTCTGCGCCGGTCGTCAGGGAACCGTGCGCGTCCTGCGCGACGGGGTCGTGTCCCGCGCCGAACTGCGCTCCGTGCTGGGCGACGCGCTCGAACCAGACCCGGGGACGTGAAGCAGTACCTGTTCACCGCGCTGGTCACCGCGGTGCTCACGTTCGTGCTCGCCGGGGCGGTGTGGCGCCTCGCGCTGCGCTTCAAGCTCTACCCGGCCATCCGCGAACGCGACGTGCACACGCGGCCGACGCCGCGCCTGGGGGGCATCGCCATGTTCCTCGGCATCGTCGTGGCCTTCGGATTCACCGCGCAGAACGACTTCTTCCACCGTGTGTGGATCGACCCGCAGCCGGTCCTCGCGATCCTCGCCGCGACCGTGCTCATCGTCGCTGTCGGCATCGCCGACGACCTGTGGGACCTCGACTGGATGATCAAGCTCGCGGCGCAGGTCGGCGCGGCCGCGATCATCGCGTGGTTCGGGGGCATCCAGATCTACTCGCTCCCCGTCGGCGGCCTCACGGTGGGGTCGAGCTGGATGAGCGTCGTCCTCACGATCCTGTCGATCGTGGTGGTCATGAACGCGGTCAACTTCATCGACGGGCTCGACGGCCTCGTCGCCGGCGTCGCGCTCATCGCGAACGGCGTCTTCTTCGCGTGGTCCTACCTTCTGGTGCGCGACACCGGCCAGAGCACGTACTCGAACCTCGCCTCCCTCATCGCCGTCGTGCTCGTCGGCGCGTGCGTCGGGTTCCTCCCGTGGAACTGGAGCCCCGCGAAGATGTTCATGGGCGACTCCGGCGCGCTCATGCTGGGACTCCTCATGGCCACCAGCGGCATCGCCGTCACGGGTCAGCTCAACCCCGCGACGCTCGACCCCGAGACCCTCGGACGCTCGCAGCTGCTCGGTGCCTTCATCCCGGTGCTGCTCCCGGTGGCCGTCGTCATCCTGCCACTGCTCGACTTCGGTCTCGCCGTGATCCGGCGCACGGGGGCGGGGCGCTCGCCCTTCTCGCCCGACCGCAAGCACCTGCACCACCGGCTGCTCGACCTCGGTCACTCCGACCGCTCGGCCGTGCTGATCTTCTACGCATGGGCCGCCATCGTCGGGCTCGCCGTGCTGCTCATGTACATCGCGACCCGGGAGAACTGGCCTGGCCAGTACTGGATCGTCGTGGGCTTCGGCGTCCTCGGTGGCGCGGCCTGCGTGATCGTCACCGCCCTGCCGTCCCGGCGCCGCCGCCCCGACCCCCGAGCGAAAGACCCCGCATGATGTCGTCTCCCGTTTCCAGCACTCCCGTTCTGCGGGCCACGCTCCAGTGGTCGGCGTGGGCCGCCCTCGCGCTCGCGGTCATCGCGGGCGTGGCCGGGTTCATCGCCGCCGGCTCCTCCGGCCTCGTCAGCGGGCTGGCCGGTGTCGTCGTCGGCGCGGTGTTCCTCTCGATCACCTCGGGCAGCATCCTCATCGCGAACCGCTGGTTCGGCGACGCGCTCTACGTGCCGATCTTCTTCGCGATCGTGCTGGGCGGCTGGCTGCTGAAGATCGTGCTGTTCGTGGTCGCGATGCTCGTGCTGCGGGGGCAGCCGTGGATCGCTCCGCAGGTCTTCTTCCTCGCGCTGGTCGCGGCTGTGATCGGGTCCCTCGTCGTCGACGTGGTCGTGCTGGCGAGGATGCGGCTGCCTCATGTCAGCGACACGACGCTCCCGACCGACCCGGAAGCGGGGGAGCGCAAGGACCCGCAACCTCCGAGCGGCATCTGAACCCCCAGCGGTTTGATAAGGTTGGACACGCACCCGACCGCGAGCGCCTGAGTGCCGGCCCTGGGGTGCACCCCGACCCATCGTCGTACCGATTTCTTTCGGTGCCCCGGAGCTGGAGCCTGTGCTGTTTCATCACGCTGCGACTGTGATCGCGAATGCCGAGTCCACGGGCGACGGTGGTTTCCACGCCCCCTCCATCGGAGAGTTCTTCCCTGACGCCGTGCTGTTCGCGGGAACGCCGTTCGCGCTGACGCGGATCAACCTGATCCAGATCCTGGCGACCGTCGTGCTGATCACGCTCTTCCTGGTCGCCACCCGTCGCATGCGCCTGGTGCCGACGCGGTTCCAGAGCGTCGCCGAACTCGGTCTCGACTTCGTGCGCAACGGCATCGCCCACGACCTGCTCGGCAAGAAGGACGGCAACCGCTTCCTGCCGATCCTGACCACCATCTTCTTCATGGTGCTGTTCATGAACCTCACGGGCGTCGTGCCGTTCCTGAACATCGCCGGCACGAGCATCATCGCGGTGCCGCTGCTGCTCGCGATCGTCTCCTACATCACGTTCATCTACGCCGGTGTCAAGAAGAGCCCGAAGAACTTCTTCAAGAACGCGCTGCTCCCGTCGGGCGTGCCGTGGCCGCTCTACTTCATCATCGTCCCGCTCGAGTTCCTCTCGACCTTCATCATCCGCCCGGTGACGCTCACCCTCCGTCTGCTGATGAACATGATCGTCGGGCACCTTATGCTGGTGCTCGGTGCTCTTCTTCTCGGCCACCTGGTTCTTCACGGTCGAGCTCAGCGGCTGGTGGACGGCCCTCGGTCTCGGCACCCTGGCCTTCGGCTTCGTCTTCACCCTCTTCGAACTCTTCGTCGCCTTCCTCCAGGCGTACGTCTTCACGATCCTCACCGCGGTCTACATCCAGCTCGCGGTCGCGGAAGAGCACTGATCCGGTCGGCATCCGCCGCCCACAACCGAAAGGAATAACCCCGTGGACGCAACTACGGTTCTCGCCGACGTCTCCGGTTCGCTCGCGACGGTCGGCTACGGTCTCGCCGCCATCGGCCCCGCCATCGGCGTGGGCATCGTGGTCGGCAAGACCATCGAGGGCGTCGCCCGCCAGCCCGAGCTCGCAGGCCGCCTCCAGGTGCTGATGTTCATCGGTATCGCCTTCACCGAGGCCCTCGCGTTCATCGGTATCGCGACCGGCTTCATCTTCGGCTTCTGATCGCGAACGACTTCAAGTAAGGAGACAGGATGCTTCCCGCTCTTGTCACCCGCGCCGCCACGGAGGCGGGGCAGAACCCGCTGCTGCCCGCGGTCTACGACATCGTGTGGTCCGCGGTCTGCTTCGTCGTCATCCTCCTGGTGTTCTGGCGTGTGATCCTGCCGCGCATGCAGAAGCTGCTCGACGAGCGCTCTGCGGCGATCGAGGGCAACATCGCGAAGGCCGACGAGGCCCAGCGCCAGGCCGAGGCCGCGCTCGAGGAGTACACCGCGCAGCTCGCCGCCGCCCGCAAGGAGGCCGGTGAGATCCGCGAGTCCGCCCGCGAGGAGGGCAAGCAGATCGTCGCCGAGGCGAAGGATGCCGCGACCTCCGAGGCCGCGCGCGTCACCGCACAGGCCCACGCGCAGATCGAGGCCGAGCGCCAGGCGGCCCTCGTCTCCCTCCGGGGTGAGGTCGGTGCGCTCGCGCTCGATCTCGCCGGCGGCGTGATCGGCGAGAAGCTGAAGGACGACGCGTCCGCGCAGGGCGTCGTCGACCGCTTCCTCGCCGACCTCGAGGCATCCGAGAAGGCGACGAAGTAATGGGCGCCGCGACCACTCACGCACAGGAGGCCGCGAACGCGGCACTGTCGACGACGGCGGGTGTCGACCTCACGGTCGCCACCGAGCTGTTCCAGGCAGCGCGCGCGCTCGCGCACCGTCCGACCCTTGCCGGCGCACTCGCCGACTGGGCGGCGACCCCGGAGTCGCGCGCGAAGGTGGTCGAGGACGTCTTCGGCGCCGCCGTGTCGCCCGTCACCCGTCAGGTGCTCGCGGCCGCAGCCGTCGAGCGCTGGTCGTCGGCGCACGACTTCGTGTTCGGCGTGGAGGAACTGGCCGTTCGTGCCGCCTCCAAAGCCGCGCCGTCCGCCGACGTCGAGGGTGAGCTGTTCCGGGTGTCGCGCACGATCGCCGACAACCCGCAGCTCGAGCTCGCGCTCGGCAGCCGGCTCGGCGACGCCGAGGCGAAGGGCGTGCTCGTCGAGACGCTTCTCGGCGGACGTGCGTCCGAGGCGACGACGCTGATCGTGTCGTCGCTGGTGCGCCAGCCGGGCGAGCGCCGGGTACGCGAGGTTCTCTCGCGCGCCATGCGCGTGGTCGCCGCGGAACGCGAGCGCACCGTCGCGACGGTCGTGAGCGCTGTGGCGCTGACCGACGCGCAGACCGAGCGACTGGGCGCGGCGCTGGCTGCGCGTTACGGCACGCAGGTCTCGATCAACACGGTCATCGACGAGTCGATCGTCGGCGGCCTGCGCATCCAGATCGCGAACGACGTGATCGACGCGAGCGTGTCCACCCGTCTGGCGGATCTCCGCCACCGACTGGCGGGCTAACGGGACCTCCCTCCCGACGATGAGACTTCGGGGCGATGGCCCCATGAACGAAGGAAGACAATGGCAGAACTCTCCATCAGCCCCGACGTCATCCGTGACGCGCTGAAAGACTTCGTCGCAGCGTACGAGCCCACGGGGGCCGCGGCCACCGAGGTCGGCACCGTCATCGACGCGGCCGACGGCATCGCCCACGTCGAGGGCCTGCCGGGCGTGATGGCCAACGAGCTCGTCACGTTCGCCGATGGCACGCAGGGCCTCGCCCTGAACCTCGACGAGCACGAGGTCGGTGTCGTGGTGCTCGGCGAGTTCGCCGGCATCGAGGCGGGCCAGGAGGTCACCCGCACGGGCGAGGTGCTCTCGGTCGCCGTCGGCGACGGCTACCTCGGTCGTGTGGTCGACCCGCTCGGCAACCCGATCGACGGTCTCGGTGAGATCGCGACCGAGGGCCGTCGCGCGCTCGAACTGCAGGCTCCCGGCGTCATGCAGCGCAAGAGCGTGCACGAGCCGATGCAGACCGGCATCAAGGCGATCGACGCGATGATCCCGATCGGGCGCGGTCAGCGCCAGCTGATCATCGGCGACCGCCAGACCGGCAAGACGGCGATCGCGATCGACACGATCATCAACCAGAAGGCGAACTGGGAGTCGGGCGACCCGACCAAGCAGGTGCGCTGCATCTACGTCGCCATCGGCCAGAAGGGCTCCACGATCGCGGCCGTCAAGGGTGCGCTCGAGGACGCCGGTGCGCTGGAGTACACGACCATCGTCGCGGCCCCCGCGTCCGACCCGGCCGGCTTCAAGTACCTCGCTCCCTACACCGGCTCGGCCATCGGCCAGCACTGGATGTACGGCGGCAAGCACGTCCTGATCATCTTCGACGACCTGTCGAAGCAGGCTGAGGCCTACCGCGCCGTGTCGCTGCTGCTGCGTCGTCCGCCGGGCCGCGAGGCGTACCCCGGCGACGTCTTCTACCTCCACTCGCGTCTGCTCGAGCGTTGCGCGAAGCTGTCCGACGAGCTCGGTGCCGGTTCGATGACGGGTCTTCCCATCATCGAGACCAAGGCCAACGACGTCTCGGCGTACATCCCGACGAACGTGATCTCGATCACCGACGGCCAGATCTTCCTCCAGTCTGACCTCTTCAACGCCAACCAGCGTCCCGCGGTCGACGTGGGTATCTCGGTCTCGCGCGTCGGCGGTGACGCCCAGGTCAAGTCGATCAAGAAGGTCTCCGGCACGCTGAAGCTCGAGCTCGCGCAGTACCGTTCGCTCGAGGCGTTCGCCATGTTCGCCAGCGACCTCGACGCCGCGTCGCGTCGTCAGCTGGCCCGCGGTGCGCGTCTGACCGAGCTGCTGAAGCAGCCGCAGTACTCGCCGTACCCGGTGGAGGAGCAGGTCGTCTCGATCTGGGCCGGTACCAACGGCAAGCTCGACACGATCGAGGTCTCGGACGTGCTCCGTTTCGAGCGCGAGCTGCTGGACTACCTGCGTCGCAACTCGACGGTCCTCGACACGCTGCGCGAGACCAACGCGCTGGGCGACGACACGGTCGCCGAGCTCGAGAAGAAGATCGACGAGTTCATCCTCGAGTTCCAGCCGGGTGACGACCAGGGCGTCGTGGGCGCCGAGCAGGTCGAGGCCGCTGAGGCCGAGGACGTCAACCAGGAGCGAATCGTCAAGGGCCGTCGCTAACAGCGACGACACGAGAACGGAATCATGGGCGCACAACTGCGGGTCTACAAGCAGAAGATCAGTTCTGCTCAGACGACCAAGAAGATCACGAAGGCGATGGAGCTCATCGCGGCTTCGCGCATCCAGAAGGCGATGGCGCGTGTGCGCGCGGCGTCGCCCTTCGCGCGAGCCGTGACGAGCGCCGTCTCCGCGGTGGCCACGCACTCCTCGATCGACCACCCGCTGACGACGGAGCGTGAGAACATCCGTCGCTCCGCCGTGGTGATCTTCACCTCCGACCGGGGCCTCGCCGGCGCGTTCAACTCGCAGATCCTCCGTGAGGGTCTGGAGCTGGCCGAGCTGCTGCGGACGCAGGGCAAAGAGGTTGTGTTCTACCTCGTCGGACGCAAGGCCGTCGGCTACTTCCAGTTCCGCCGCATGCCGAGCGCAGCGCAGTGGGTCGGCGACACCGACACGCCGCAGTTCTCGACGGCGGAGGAGATCTCGGATGCCGTGCTCCAGGCGTACCGCGCCGGGGGAGAGAACGACGGCGTCGACGAGATCCACCTCGTGTACAACCGCTTCGTCAGCATGATGACGCAGTCTCCCGAGTCGGTCCGTCTGCTGCCGCTCGAGGTTCTCGAGGCGGATGACGCCCCCGCTCAGGCGGAGGTCTACCCCCTCTACGAGTTCGAGCCCGACGCCGAGACCGTGCTCGATGCGCTCCTGCCGGTCTACATCCAGAGCCGCATCTTCAACGCCCTCCTGCAGTCCTCCGCGGCGAAGCACGCCGCGACGCAGAAGGCGATGAAGTCGGCCAGCGACAACGCCGACAAGCTCATCACCGACTACACCCGCCTGCGCAACAACGCGCGCCAGGCGGAGATCACGCAGCAGATCGCCGAGATCGTCGGCGGCGCCGATGCTCTGTCATCCGGCAAGTAAGTTCCCAAGGAGAGAAGAAGCCATGAGCCTCACCGCCGAGAAGACCGACGCGGCTGTCGTCGGCCGCGTCGCGCGTGTCACCGGGCCCGTCGTCGACATCGAGTTCCCGCACGACGCGATCCCCGAGATCTACAACGCGCTGAAGACCACGATCACCATCGGTGACGACTCGACCGAGATCACCCTCGAGGTCGCGCAGCACCTCGGTGACGACCTCGTCCGCGCCATCTCGCTCAAGCCGACCGACGGCATGGTCCGCGGCCAGGAGGTGCGCGACACCGGCGGCCCGATCTCGGTCCCCGTCGGCGACGTCACCAAGGGCAAGGTCTTCGACGTCACCGGCGAGGTGCTCAACGCGGCTCCCGGCGAGACGATCGAGGTCACCGAGCGCTGGGGCATCCACCGC
>NZ_MEGA01000114.1:0-557 GCF_001725695.1 Microbacterium sp. SCN 71-21 | reverse complement strand
CACCGCAAGGCGCCGAGCTTCGACCAGCTCGAGTCCAAGACCGAGATGTTCGAGACGGGCATCAAGTCGATCGACCTCCTCACGCCCTACGTGCAGGGTGGAAAGATCGGCCTCTTCGGTGGCGCCGGTGTCGGCAAGACCGTCCTCATCCAGGAGATGATCCAGCGCGTGGCGCAGGACCACGGTGGTGTCTCCGTGTTCGCCGGTGTCGGTGAGCGCACCCGTGAGGGCAACGACCTCATCGGTGAGATGGAGGAGGCGGGCGTCTTCGACAAGACCGCTCTCGTGTTCGGCCAGATGGACGAGCCGCCGGGGACGCGTCTGCGCGTCGCCCTCTCGGCGCTGACGATGGCGGAGTACTTCCGCGACGTCCAGAAGCAGGACGTGCTGCTGTTCATCGACAACATCTTCCGCTTCACGCAGGCCGGTTCCGAGGTCTCCACGCTCCTCGGCCGCATGCCCTCGGCCGTGGGTTACCAGCCCAACCTGGCCGACGAGATGGGTGTGCTCCAGGAGCGCATCACCTCCACGCGTGGTCACTCGATCACGTCGCTGCA
>NZ_MEGA01000113.1:0-5699 GCF_001725695.1 Microbacterium sp. SCN 71-21 | reverse complement strand
GCGGCGAGCCCGCCGGCGGCGATCACGCCGATGAACGCGAACTGCGACCCTCCGGTGAACATGAGCAGGCTCAGCACGCACGTCTGCCAGATGTCGAGTCCCGATGCCGTCGCGAGCGCTCCGAACGAGACGCCGTACGCGCTCGTGGCGAGTGCGACCGCGAGCCCCTGCCGCCATGCGCGCCGATGCTCGAGCGCGGATGCATCGGGGTCGGGCACCCGCCGAGCCTATCGGCGCGGGTGCGCGCAGCCGGGCATACAGCTACCCTTCCCGACATGGAGCACCGGATCTTCGATACCACTGTCGCGTCGGTCTACCCCTTGTATCAGGCGAAGCTCGAACGGAAGGGACGCACCCGGGAGGAGCTCGATGCCGTCACGACCTGGTTGACCGGATTCGACGACGACGCCCTCGCAACTCGACTGACCGGAGGCGCCACATTCCGCGAGTTCTTCGACGACGCCCGGCTGCCCGACGAGGTCGAACTCATCACCGGAGTCGTGTGCGGCGTTCGCGTCGAGACGATCGAGGACCCCCTCATGCAGAAGATCCGGTACCTCGACAAGCTCGTCGACGAGCTCGCCCGCGGAAAGGCGCTCGAGAAGGTGCTGCGGTCCGCATCCTGAGACGCGGACCGCACCGACTCACGCGTTCGCGTCCTGGCGCTTCAGCCGTGCTGTGGCACGACCGCGCTCGGTCGCGTCCAGCACGACCTTGCGGATGCGCACCTTCTCGGGCGTGACCTCGACGCATTCGTCGTCGCGGGCGAACTCCAGGCTCTCCTCGAGGGAGAGCGTGCGCGGCGGCGTCATCGACTCGAACGTGTCGGCCGTGGAGGAGCGCATGTTGGTGAGCTTCTTCTCCTTGGTGATGTTGACGTCCATGTCGTCGCTGCGCGAGTTCTCGCCGATGACCATGCCCTCGTAGACCTCGTCCTGCGGCAGCACGAAGAAGCTCATGCGCTCCTGCAGCGCGATGATCGCGAACGGCGTGACGACGCCCGCACGGTCGGCGACGATCGAGCCGTTCTGACGCGTCACGATGTGACCCGCCCACGGCTCATAGCCGTGCGAGATCGCGTTGGCGATGCCCGTGCCGCGGGTCGTCGTCAGGAACTCGGTGCGGAATCCGATCAGGCCGCGGGACGGCACGACGAACTCCATGCGCACCCACCCGGTGCCGTGGTTCGTCATCGTCTCCATGCGTCCCTTGCGGGCCGCGAGAAGCTGCGTGATCGCGCCGAGGTACTCCTCCGGCGCGTCGATCGTGAGGTGCTCGAACGGCTCGTGCACCGTGCCGTCGATCTTGCGCGTGACCACCTGAGGCTTGCCCACCGTGAGCTCGAAGCCCTCGCGACGCATGTTCTCCACGAGGATCGCGAGCGCGAGCTCGCCGCGGCCCTGCACCTCCCAGGCATCCGGCCGGCCGATGTCGACGACCTTGAGCGACACGTTTCCGATGAGCTCGCGGTCGAGGCGGTCCTTCACCATGCGTGCCGTGAGCTTGTGGCCCTTCACCTTGCCGACGAGGGGCGAGGTGTTGGTGCCGATCGTCATCGAGATGGCGGGGTCATCGACCGTGATGGCCGGCAGCGGGCGCACATCTTCGGGATCGGCGATCGTCTCTCCGATCGTGATCTCCTCGATGCCCGCGATCGCGACGATGTCACCGGGGCCGGCGGACTCCGCCGGGAAGCGCTCGAGCGCCTTCGTCTTCAGCAGCTCGGTGATGCGCGCGTTGGAGTGCGTGCCGTCGTGGCGCACCCAGGCGACCGTCTGCCCCTTCTTCAGCGTGCCGTTGAACACGCGCAGCAGCGCGAGACGGCCGAGGAACGGGCTCGAGTCGAGGTTGGTGACCCACGCCTGCAGCGGGGCCTCGTCGTCGTACGACGGTGCCGGCACGTGCTCGAGGATCGCGGCGAACAGCGGCTCGAGGTCGTCGTTGTCGGGGAGCTCGCCGTTGGCGGGACGGTTCTGGGATGCCGCACCCGCACGACCCGACGCGTAGACCACCGGCACGTCCAGCAGTGCGTCGACATCGAGATCGGGCACATCGTCGACGAGGTCGCTCGCGAGTCCGAGGAGAAGGTCGTGACTCTCCTCCTCCACCTCGGCGATGCGGGCATCGGGACGGTCGGTCTTGTTGACGAGCAGGATGACCGGAAGCTTCGCCTCGAGGGCCTTGCGCAGCACGAAGCGCGTCTGGGGCAGCGGTCCCTCACTCGCATCGACCAGCAGCACCACGCCGTCGACCATCGACAGTCCGCGCTCGACCTCACCGCCGAAGTCGGCGTGGCCGGGGGTGTCGATCACGTTGATCGTGACCGGCTCTTCGGTGTGGATGCCGTTGTAAGTGATCGCGGTGTTCTTCGCGAGGATGGTGATGCCCTTCTCGCGCTCGAGGTCGTTCGAGTCCATCGCGCGCTCTTCGACGTGCGCGTGCTCGCCGAACGATCCGGTCTGACGGAGCATCGCGTCCACGAGCGTCGTCTTGCCGTGGTCGACGTGCGCGACGATGGCCACGTTGCGGAGGTCGGGACGGAGGGCGTGCGCCATGAAGGGTTCCTTGCGAAGAGGGGGACGGCCCGGATCCGGACCGCCCCCCATCCTACCGTCTGGCGGCTCCGCGCCGCCTGAGGCGCTTAGGGGGCGTCCGGGTTGTCGAGACCGAGGGCCGCGAGACGAAGCTCCCGACGCGCGTGCTGCACCTCGGGGTCGGGAACCGGCACCGCGGCCAGGAGGCGCTGCGTGTACGCCTCCTGCGGGTAGCGCAGGATCTGCTCACGGGTGCCGACCTCGACGATCTCGCCCCGACGCATCACCGCGATGCGGTCGGCGAGGGCGTCGATGACAGCCAGGTCGTGCGTGACGAAGAGGCACGCGAAGCCCTTCTCGCGCTGCAGCTCGCGCAGCAGCTCGAGCACCGTCGCCTGCACCGAGACATCCAGCGCACTGGTCGGCTCGTCGGCGACCAGCAGCTTCGGGTCGAGCGCGAGGGCGCGCGCGATGCCCACGCGCTGCTTCTGACCGCCCGAGAGCTCGTGCGGGAACCGGGACGAGTAGGCCAGCGGCAGTCGCACCGAGTCGAGGAGCTGCGACACACGTGTGTCGAGAGCCTTGCCCTTGAGACCCTGCGAGAGTCGGATCGGCTCGGCGATGGAGTCGCCGATCGTCATTCGCGGATTGAGCGAGCTCGACGGGTCCTGGAACACGATGCCCACGTTGTGGTGCACCTTGCGGATCGCGTCGCGGGTGGGCGTGGAGAGGTCGACTCCGGTGACAGTCAACCGCCCGGAGTGCACCGGGAGCAGGCCGATCGTGGCACGGCCGATCGTGGTCTTCCCGGAGCCCGACTCACCCACGAGACCCAGCACCTCGCCCTGGCGGATCTCGAGCGAGATCTTGTCGGCGGCGCGGAAGGCAGGAACGCGGCCGCGCTTCGGGTACTCGATCGCGACATCCTCGAACTTCACGACGACAGCGCGCTCGACAAGCGGGTCGGCGGCCGCGGCATCCGCGTCGATATCGCCGGCGTCGACATCCTCGAGGGTTGCCGTGATGTCGATGGCCTCCGATGCGCTCGAGCCTTCACCCAGACGCGGCACCGCGTCGAGGAGTGCCTGCGTGTACGGATGCTTCGGGGCCGCGAAGACCTCGGCGACCGTGCCGGTCTCGACGACGTCGCCCGAGCGCATCACGATCATGCGGTCGGCCATGTCGGCGACGACTCCCATGTCGTGGGTGATGAGCAGGATCGCGGTGCCCAGGCGCTCCTGCAGCGACCGCATGAGCTCGAGGATCTCCGCCTGCACCGTCACGTCGAGAGCCGTCGTCGGCTCGTCCGCGATGAGCAGCACCGGGTCGCACGAGATCGACTGGGCGATCATGGCGCGCTGGCGCTGACCGCCGGAGAGCTGGTGGGGGTACGAGGCGAAGGCCTTCTCGGGGTCGGGGAGCTCGACGAGGGTGAGCAGCTCGACAGCGCGGGTGCGGGCCTCCGACGGCGACAGGTGGAAGTGCTGGCGCAGCGTCTCGACGATCTGCGAGCCGACGGTGAGAACCGGGTTCAGCGCCGTCATCGGCTCCTGGAAGATCATCGCGACCTGACGCCCGCGCACCTGCTGCAGCTGGCTGGGGCGCAGCCCCACGATCTCGCGGCCGCGCAGCTTCGCGCTTCCCGCCACTCGAGAGTTGTTGGGCAGGAGGCCGAGCAGCGCCATCGAGCTCACGCTCTTGCCGGAGCCGGACTCGCCGACGATGGCGAGCACCTCTCCGGTGGCGACCTTGTACGAGACCTTCTTGGCCGCGGGCACCCAGACCCCGTCGACGCCGAAGTCCACCGAGAGGTCGTTGACCTCGAGGACCACCTCGCCGGGGGTGAAGCTGTGCGTCGTGGCGTTCATGATGCGGATCCTTCCGGGATCTCGGTGGCGTCGTGGCGACCCGGTTCGGTCGCCGACGCGGATGGGAGGATGAAGCTGTGGATGAGCGCGACACCCTGGTATTCCGACCGACCACGAGCATCGTGCTGTCGGTGAGCGGCTGGGCCCTCATCGGACTGGGAGGGGCGACAGCCGTCGGCTACGCGATCGCGCTCGGGGAGCCCCATCGCCTGTGGGCGCTCGTGCCGGTCGCGCTGCTCGCGCTGCTGGTGTGGGAACTCTTCTGGCGCCCGCGGGTGGTCGTGACGGACGCGGATGTCACCCTCGTGAACCCGTTCCACACCGTGACGGTCGCCTGGAGCAGCCTGATCGATGTCGACACGCGCTTCGCGCTGACCCTCGTCACCCCGCAGCGTCGCTACCGCGCCGCAGCCGCTCCGGCGCCGGGACCCCTCACGCGTCCGATCACCGGCGCCGCCAGCGCCCACCCGGCGATCGGACCGGCCGATCGCGACGGCGGACGACGCGCGTCGTCGACGCTCGGGACCGACTCGGGCGACCTCGCGGTGATCGTGCGCGACCGCTGGATGCGCCTGGCCGAAGCGGAACGGATCCCGCTCGGCCGGGCCGACGCACAGCGCGCGCGAGTACGCATTCACCTGGCGAGCCTGGCGACCGTCGTGGCGCTGCTCACCGCGAGCCTGCCCGCGATCGCTCTGGCCTGAACGGATCACCTCAGCTCGACCTCGGCCTCGACCTCGGCGGGCACGTCCTGCACCGGGGCCTCCTTGGTGCGACGCCGCGAGAACCGACGGCTGCGCGGGTCGAAGGCCTCCCGCAGGGCATCGCCGAAGATGTTCGCCGACAGCGCGAGCGCCACGATGAAGAACGCCGGCCACCAGAACAGCCACGGCCGCACCGCGAACGCCGACTGGTTCGCCCCGATGAGCAGACCGAGCGATACATCAGGAGAGCGGATGCCGTAGCCGAGCAGCGAGATCGCCGACTCGAGCAGGATGGCGGCCGCGGCCAGCAGCGACGCCGAGACGATGATGACACCGGTCGCGTTGGGCAGGATGTGACGGAAGATGATGCGGGCGTCGGATGCCCCGGCAACCCGAGCCGCCTCGACGAACTCGCGCTCGCGCAGCGAGAGGAACTCACCGCGCACGAGACGGGCGATGACCATCCAGCTCACGGCGCCGAGCATGACGCCGAGGATCCACACGCCGACAGCGCCCGCGTAGTTTCCGACGACCGCGGCGAGCACGATGGCGGGGATGACGATGAAGACATCCGTGATGCGCATGAGCACCGC
>NZ_MEGA01000112.1:6367-6858 GCF_001725695.1 Microbacterium sp. SCN 71-21 | reverse complement strand
TGGCATTGAGAGCCTGGTCGGCCTCTGAAGCGCCGAAGTGGAGACGGAGAACTCTGCATCCGCGCTTCTGTCTTGCTCAGAAGAGTGCTGAAGTTGGCTTTCTTGGGAGTCTCGCGGCGCTCTTGAGTTCTCCATATTTCTCATAGACTTAGGGCTTCTGGATGTCGATCATCCGCGTGGTCGTGGATCACCTCGCGGAAATGCATCCAGTGGGGTGTTTCGCTCCGGCGGGACACGCTCGATGTCGGACCATGCAAGGGTCTGACTCGCGCTCCCCCGATCGGCGTCGCCGTCGCCGGTCGGGGGAGGGGCGCGAAGGCTACCCGCGGACTGGTGGAATCGGAAGCGTGTCGAGATTGGGTGCTTCCCCCATGAACCGACCGGCAAAAGAGCTGTTTTGTTCCGCTCCAGTGGAATAGGGGTCGAGGTCGGTTATGACGAGGGGCCGGCCCGCGCTTCCCCGACCGGCGTGTGGATCGCCGGTCGGGGAG
>NZ_MEGA01000112.1:0-6284 GCF_001725695.1 Microbacterium sp. SCN 71-21 | reverse complement strand
AGGGGCGCGATACCGGCGTACACTGCCTGGTATGCCGTTCGAAAACGGTTTGGGTCGTCAGTAGATCAGCCTTCGTCAGCCCGAAAATTGCTGGGCAATCGGCTGCCACGTGTGTGGGCGGCGCTCTAGAACCGTTTGCTTTTCGTTGTAGCGAGATTGGCGGGGCGATCAGTTACGAGTGTAGAAGTGGCGCCATTGGGGATTTTGTCAGCGTTCAACTTCATATGATGACGCCATCGTCCGTCGACGTTGCGGCGGGTCGGGGATAATGTCAATAGGCGTGGTGGGCGATGATAACCCCGGCGCACGACGCTAGATTCGACAATGGTGGTCGTGCGCTCATCTCGGCAATCTTGTGAGCGACGAACACCTCTGATTTAGAGCTCGCGCCAGTCCTGGGCAGCGTGCGGAGGAGGCGATGAGCAGGATCGGTGCGGGTTCGCGCGCGCGTGCACGGTGGCGGACCCGCCGGATGGCGTCGATCGGGCTGGGGGTCCTCGCGGCCTTCGCACTCGTGGCCCTGGGAGGGGCACCCGCGGACGCCCACGAGACGATCGCCGGGGGCGCGGTGACGGTCGTCCAGACCCTGGGGCCGCGCGAGGTCACGCTCACGATGTTCCCGCCGGCGAACGGGCCGGCCGCGATGCCGGTCCTGGTGTCGCTCCAGGGGCCGGCGCTCGACGCGCCCCTGTCGCTGCGGACCGTCCCCGCCGGGAGCATGACGGCGGTCGGCGGTCTCGACCTGCCCCTGGGGACCGACCGGCCGGCCAGTGGAAGCCTGCAGATCGATCGGACGGGCCCGTGGGAGGTCGTGCTCACGATCGGCCCGGACGTCTCCCGGGTCCCGGTGTCGGTGCCCGACGTCGCACCGACGCCCGGCTGGGCGTGGGCGGTGCGCGGGGGAATGGCGGCGGCCGTGCTTGGCGCGATCGGCGCTGCCGCGACGAGGCGCCGGCGGCTGGCGTTCGGGCTCGGTGGGGGAGCGCTGGTCGGAGCCTCGGTCGCGGTGACGGCGGCCCTGCTCTCCACGACGATCCCGGCCGCGACGGCCGTGCCGGTGAGTGCGTCGACGACCACCGGGGCGGATCCGTCGGCGACGGGGATGGCCATGTCCGGGGCGATGTCGGGAGCGTCGACGTCCGTCCCGTCTCCCGGCGCGCAGGTCACAGGCGCCGTCGTCGTGACGCCGTCCGTCGGCCCGGTCGACCCGGACGGGCTGGTGCCGGTGGAGCTCGCCCTGACCGACGGGTCGACGGGGGAACCGGTGGACGACCTGGTCGTCCACGACGACGCCCTCATCCACCTCGCCGTGATCGGGCCGGACGAGCGGCTCTTCCACGTCCACCCGGCGCGGGTCTCGCCCGGCCGGTACGTGGTCCGGCTGCCGCTGACCGACGCCGGCCGGTACGGCGTGTTCGCCGAGACGGTCCGCGCCGACGGCGGTCACCAGCTCAGCAGGTCCGCGTTCACGCTCGCCGCGGCCGTGCCGCCGGTGGCGCCCCAGCGCGAGGTCGTCGCCGCCGTGGGTGGCTCCGGCGCGCGCGACGTCGCCGGGATGCACGTCGACGTGGCCGTGTCCGCGGCCGCGGCGGCCCGGACGACGCGGGTGACGCTCACGTTCGCCGACGCGAACGGCCCGGTGCGGGACCTGCAGGCCTGGCTCGGGATGGCGGGCCACCTCCTCGTGCTCGGCCCGTCGACGTCCTCCCCGGAGCCCGACCCGCTGGACCCGGTCACGTCGTTCGCCCACGTCCACGACATGGCCCCGCCGGTGCAGGGCGGCTTCGGCCCGACGATCGCGTTCGACTACGTCTTCCCGAGCGTGGGCGACTACCGGCTGTGGGCGCAGGTCGCCCATCACGGGCAGCTGGTCACGATCCCTGTCTCCGTCACGGTCACGGCCACCGGGTTCCCTTAGACCTGGTCTCAAAACCAGGCGTGTCGTTACGTGATCTTCGAGCTCTGATCGTTGATCGTCGTCGGTCGTGGCGAAGAGCAAGCAGCAGCGGTTGGTCGAGGATCGGCTCTGGGAGCTGATCGAGCCGCTGATCCCGCCGCGCCCGCCGGCTCGCGGTCCGGGTGGGCGGCCGCGGATCGAGGACCGGGCCGCGTTGGAAGGGATCTTGTTCGTGCTCGACACCGGCTGCCGCTGGCGAGACCTGCCACCGGAGTTGGGCTGCGGGTCCGGGCACACCGCGTGGCGGCGGCTGCGGGAGTGGCAGGACGCCGGCGTGTGGGACCGGCTGCACCGACTCGTGCTCGACGAGCTGTCGGAGGCGCAGCTTCTGGACTGGTCCCGGGGCTGCATCGACGCGGTGTCGGTGCGGTCGAAAAGGGGGGCGAGCTGACCGGCCCCAACCCCACTGACCGGGGCAAAGCCGGCTCCAAGTACCACCTGCTGTGCGATGCGAACGGCTTGCCGCTGCACGCGCTGCTCTCGGCGGCCAACACCCACGACAGCAAGCTGTTCGAGCCGCTACTGGAGACCAACCCCACCGTGCGGGGCCACCGCGGTCGACCCGGCCGGCCTCAGCGGCGCCCCGCCAAGCTGCACGCGGATAAGGGCTACGACTACCGACGCTGCCGGCAGTATCTACACCGACGCGGGATCAAGGTGCGGATCGCCCGACGCGGGATCGAGGACAAGACCAAGCTCGGCCGGGTCCGCTGGGTCATCGAGCGCACCATCTCCTGGCTGCTGCGGTTCAAGCGATTCGGACTGCGCTACGACCGCACCGAACGCACGACGCTCCCGCTACTCACTCTCGCCTGCACCGTGATCAACGTACGGCGACTGATCAAGACCGAGTTATGAGACCAGGTCTTAGCGCCCAGGGCTCGAGTTCCGGCCCCGCACACGCCTCGAGTATGACCTCGGTGCCCCCCAGAACGGCAACGGCGGCTCGACAGTCTACGGGCGAGGGCCGAGACCGGAGGGCCGGAGCCGGAGTGCCCAGTCCCGTCCTGCAGCTAGCCGCCGAGGCGGCACAGGCCGGCGCGGGCTCCTCCACGTAGCGACGAGTCGGAGTCGGTCCGCGTCGATGGATGTACCAAGGTCGCCGGCAGAACCAGGACGAGGCGAGGCGGTCGTGTTCTGCGGGATCGGCTTGCTGACTGCCTCGGTCCAGTTGGCGGGGCCTCCGCACGCCCCGTGCTCGTGAGCAGGTCACCCAGCAATACGGCGGCGTCGATGTCGAGCCGGCCTCGGTGACACTGACCTTCGACTCGGCGGTGTAGCCGATCAGATCGGCCGACGAGGTAATCTCGTCGGCGAACGTCGGGCGGGAGCTCCAGCAGCCGCCGGATGGGGCGGTACTGGTCGAGGCACTGAGGCCGATCTGTCGAGGCAACTAGAGCGCGATGGCCGTTGTTGCCGGGCACAGACGTGGTGCCGGCGTTGGTGACCTTCGGCCTCGGCGGTCGATACCGTCGTCGCGTCCGCCACGACGGCGCAACGAATCGGTCCTTTCATCAGCATGATGCTGCGGCCGGGATTGCCCGCCGCGACTGCGCCGTGGAGGCGATGGGCATTACACCGTCGGCGGCTGTGTCGTGGTCGGAGTCGGCGGGCTACCGCTGTCATGAGAATCGTTGAGACGCTTGCGCTGCAGGGGCCGCGCTGTCGACGCGAACTGGTCGGGGGTGACCCGGCTCGTTGGGATCGGCCAGGCGTTCGGCGGTGCGTTTGGGTGGGAGCTCGGGGGCGCGAATGGCCGTCCTGCGGATCGTCTTTCTCCGCTCGCCAGGCGCGGCCTGCCGGTCGCGCCGATCGTGGTCGTCGGGGCGGTCGCGTTGCTCGCGACCGTGGCGTTCGCCGCCCCGGATCCGGTCAATCACGCGACAACGTCGCTGTCTAGTGCAGCGATGGCGTCGCCGGCGCTGACGCTGACTGCCCGGGTGCGGACGGGCGGTCGGTGATCTGGTAGGGCACCCCCGCGCCAAGGCCTGCGAGGTCTCGCTCGCTGTGGTGTCGGTCCGACCATCGCCTACCGATGCGTTCTACCGTGTCTGAGGACCCGCACGCGCGGCTCGGGGCGGGGCCGTGTCAGCTCAGCGCTGGGTCTGCCGGACAGCCGCAGTGAGCGCCGCGGCGGACCGCACCACCTCGGTCCCGTTGACTTTGACCGTCGGGGTCGAGGTGATACCTGCCTTCGACGCGGCATCTGTGACCGAGGCCGTCCATCCCGCGTACCGGTCGTCCCGGACACATGCGGCGAACGAGCTTCCGGCGCCGGCCTGCTCGCCGAGCGAGATCAGTCGCTCCTCGGGCAACCCTGCGGCGTTCTCCGGCGGCTGGTTCTCATAGAGGAGCTTCAGGTACTGCGGGAACACGCCGTCGTTCGCGGCACATGCCGACGCCTGTGAGGACCGCGTCGAGTACTGGGTCGACGAGAACCGGTTCAGGAAAGCCACAGGACGATAGATCACCTTCGCCTGGCCCGATGCGACGAACTGCTCAATTTGCGGCCCGATCTGGGCCTCGTATGCCTTGCACGCGGGGCATTGGAAGTCGAGATAGATCTCGATGGTTGCCTTGGCGGTGGGGCGGCCGACGGTGATGCCAGTCGTGTCGCCGTCCGCGGGGGCAGCCGCATCTCCGACCGTAGGGTTCTGGGCGCGGTAGATTCCGTACCCGAGTCCACCGGCGAACAGCACCAGTACCGCGATCGCGACGATCACCCAGAGGGACGGCCCGCCGTGGCCGCGGACGATCGCCGCGTCACGGGTCCGCGGTCTGCGATCTCGTGTGGTGTTCATCAGACGATCTCCTTCCGAGCTGCGAACAGCCCGTCGAGTGCGAGCCGGCCCGGTGGCCGGGCCGCGAGGAACACGGCGAGCACGAGCAGAGCACCGTCGCGGGCCAGCTCCCAGTCGTATGTGGGGTCGGCACCCTCGGCGAGGTGTCCGCCGGAGCCGAAGCAGCCGCAGTCGATGCGGAGGCCGCGAGCCCATGACGACGCGATTCCGATCACGAAGGCGGTCATGAGCAGTGCCGACGCGATCGCCGACGCTCGGACGCCGAACCCAATCAGGAGCAGCGCGCCGAGGACGATCTCGACCAGCGGGAGGCCAGCTCCAAGTGGCTGTGCGATCACGTCGGGCAGGAGCCGGTACGCGCGTACCGCCCGGACCGACTCGTCGAGGGCGGTCACCTTTGCGACGCCCGCTCCGATCCAGACGCCGCCGAGCACGAGTCGCGCGGCCAAGGCGACCCAAGGACCGAGGAGCGGCTCGGGCTGTCGCCGGTGGAGCCCGGTCGAGCGGGATGTAGTAGTGATCATTGATGGACAGGTCGCGCTCGGTAGCCGTGTGGTTCCACAGCGTCCCAGTGGTGCGCCGAGCGGTCGAAATCAGTGGTTCGCCGTCCTCCGTCGGCGACGAACGGCCGCCGCCCAACCTCTGGTCGCTGCGCGCTTGGGCCAGACCCGAGGACCTTGACGACACCGCGTTCGAGAAGGCACTGCGCCGCATCATGGCCGGCTCGTTCCTCAACTCAGGCCAGATGTACAGCGCTCTGATCTGCATCGTCGTTCCGAGCACCGCCTCGACACCGCTGAGCAGGTCCTCGCCGGAGCCGTCGACAGGGTCCGGGTCGGTGACCCGTTCGACCCGGACACCCGCCTCGAGCCGCTCGTCTCGGCGGCCCATCGCGCGACCGTCCGCGGCCATGTCGAGCGCGCGATCGTCGACGGGGCGCAGTTGGTCACCGGCGGCCCCGAGGCGCCCGGCGACCTCCCGACCGGCTACTACGTCCAGCCCACGGTCTTCTCCCGGGTAGCCCGCGACAGCGCGATCAAGTAGGAGGAGGTGTTCGGCCCGGTCCTGGTCGTGCAGACGTACGCGGGCGTCGACGACACGATCGCGGTCGCAAACGACACTGCCTACGGACTGGCCGCGGGGGTGTTCGGAGTCGACCCCGACCGTACGGAGAGCGTCGCCTGGCGTCTCCGGGCCGGGCAGGTCGAGATCAACGGCGGCGCGTTCAACCCGGCGGCACCGTTCGGCGGGTTCGGCAACTCCGGTCACGGCCGAGAGTTCGGCCGCTGGGGGATCGACGACTTCCTGACGACGCAGGCCGTGCAGCGGTAACGGAACCTCTGTAGGACCGCGCCTCTGCGCTCAAGGCCGCGCGGGCCGAGAGAGTCTTGGTGGTCACGCCTTCGGCGTGCGGCGTGGTGCCCCTGAGAGCCCTGTGTCAACCCGTGGTCGATCCCGCCGGAGAGTGTGCACCGTTGATCGTCGGCCTCAACGTCGTTCGTCCTCGCTTCGCTGCGGGCGCTCCA
>NZ_MEGA01000111.1:741-7054 GCF_001725695.1 Microbacterium sp. SCN 71-21 | reverse complement strand
CTGCTACTCTGACGGGAATGGGTGGGCTACGGCCAACGGGCTTCTGCGTCGCACTCTTGCTGGCAGCCGCACCGAGCTGCGCCCTCTTCACGGATCTCGGGGGGTTCTCCGGCACCGCCGATCCGGCGAGAACCGAGGGCGGCGCGCCCGACGACGGAGACGCCGGACCGGCGCCCACGCTCGACGCGATGCAGACAGCCGACACCGAGACCGACGCGCCGACGCGGGAGCGCGCGTGCGCGAAGCCGCACACCTTCTGCGCCGACTTCGATGTCTCGGAGGATCCGAAGTACGGCTTCACCGGCGGCGGCACGGAGCTGAGCGGCTCGCTCGCGACGAACGCGACCGACTCCTGGTCGTCTCCCCGCTCGCTCGTCGCGAGGGTCACGCCCGTCAGCGGCAGCAGCTCACCCGCTGCGCTCCTGTCCGCGTCCGTCGGCGCGACCCCGGCGATTCACATCGCCTTCCGGATGAAGCTCGAGGCCAACGACTTCGCGAATACCAGCGTCATCGTCGCGGTGCTCAACGCCTACTCCGACGCCGAGGGCTTGAAGCAGGTGCAGCTCACCCTCTCGGGCACGGAGGTGAACCTCCGGGCCGCGCGCTTCGATCCGAGCACCGGCCAGACGGCGGTCGTCGCGGACAACAAGGCGCCGTTCACGATCGACGAGTCGACGGCGGTCGCTCTCGCTCAGGATGCGCCGCGGGCGCGCCGCGTGGGGTTCTGGGTGACGGGAGTGGGCATCTACGTCGGCTGGAATCTGTCGACTCTGCTGGGCGCCCTGTTCGGCGACGTGCTGGGTGATCCGCGTGCCTGGGGGCTGGATGCGGCGGCCGCCGCGGCGTTCCTCGCGCTGTTGTGGCCGCGACTGCGCGGTGCGCAGCCCATCGCCGTGGGGATCGCGGCTGCCGTTGTGGCGGTCGTGCTCACACCCGCGCTCCTGCCGGGGCTGCCCGTGATCCTCGCCGCGGTCGTCGCCCTCGTCGTCGGCTGGTTCGACGTCGGCGGTCGGCGCGCTCGCGGGCCGGGTGCATCCGCGGGGGAGGCCGTGCGATGACCCTCTGGAGCGCCCTGCTGCTGGCCGCCGTGCTGTGCCTCGCCCTCAAGGTCGTGGGCTATCTCGTGCCGCCGTCGCTCCTCGAGGCGCCCCGGCCGTTGCGCATCGCGGACCTTCTCACGGTCGCGTTGCTGGCGGCGCTCGTCGGTGTGCAGACGTTCGCCAGCGGGCAGGCTCTGCACGTGGATGCGCGTCTTCCGGCCGTGCTGGTCGCGGCAGGGCTGTTGGCCCTGCGGGCGCCCTTCCTCGTCGTGGTGGTGGTGGCGGCCGTCGTGGCGGCCGCGCTGCGGGCACTCGGGTGGGCCGCGTAGCATCGAGGCGTGACCCTGCTGCAGCGCCTCGGCGCATACGTGCTCGCCCTTGCGATCGGTCTGTTCTACGGCGCGGCGGGTTCGTTCGCGCATTCGATCGTCGTCGGAGGCTGGCTGCCGCTCGGGCTCATCGTCGCACTCATCGGCTCCACGGCGCTGCTGCTCGCGCTCCGGCTGCTGTCGGGTGACCGGTGGACGGTGCTCGCGGCCGCCCTGGGCATGATGGGGGCGACCTGGGTGCTGGCCCAGACGTCGGCGGGAGGATCGATCATCTTCAGTCAGCTGCATCCCGTGCTGGCGAACGTCTGGATGATCGTGGTGCCGCTCGTGGCCGCCGTCATCGTCGCCTGGCCGGAGCTCTCCCGGGCTCGGCGCGCTCGGCAGCCGGTCACGCACCCCTGACTACACTGGACGGGTGACGTATGTGATCGCCCTCCCGTGCGTCGATGTGAAGGATCGTGCCTGCATCGACGAGTGCCCCGTTGACTGCATCTACGAGGGGGAGCGTTCGCTCTACATCCACCCCGACGAGTGCGTCGACTGCGGCGCGTGCGAGCCCGTCTGCCCGGTGGAGGCGATCTACTACGAAGACGACCTCCCCGAAGAGTGGCAGGACTACTACAAGGCGAACGTCGAGTTCTTCGACGAGGTCGGTTCGCCGGGCGGCGCCGCGAAGGTCGGCGTGATCCCGAAGGACCACCCGATCATCGCCGCCCTTCCGCCGCAGGGGCACTGACCGTGGGGGTCGCCGACCTCGCCGACTACCCGTGGGACGCGGTGATCCCGTTCGCCGAGACCGCCCGGCGGCATCCCGATGGCATCGTCGACCTCTCGGTCGGGTCTCCCGTCGACGCGACGCCCGAGGTCGTCGCCCGTGCGCTCGCCGACGCGACCGACGCTCACGGCTATCCGCAGACGATCGGCACGGCGCCGCTGCGCGACGCGATCGTCGACTGGTTCGCGCGACGCCGCGGCGTCCCCGGGCTGGATGTCTCGCAGGTGCTCCCCACGATCGGCTCGAAGGAGCTGGTCGCTCTGCTGCCGCTGCTGCTCGGCCTTCAATCGGGCGACGTCGTCGTCCATCCGGAGGCGGCGTACCCGACGTACGAGGTCGGCGCACGCCTGGTCGGCGCGACCGCCGTGGCGAGCGATGATCCCTCGGAATGGCCTGCGGGCACCCGACTGGTGTGGGTGAACTCGCCCGGCAACCCCGATGGTCGCGTGTGGGATGCGGCCGCCCTTCGCGCGGCCTACCTGCGCGCCCGTGAGCTCGGTGCGCTGCTGGTCGGCGACGAGTGCTACGCGGAGCTCGGCTGGGACGGCCGGTGGGCGAGCGAACCGGTGCCGTCCGTGCTCGATCCGTCGGTGACGGGCGGCGGGTTCGAGGGCGTGCTGTCGGTCTACTCGCTCAGCAAGCAGTCGAATCTCGCGGGCTATCGCGCGGCTTTCCTCGCGGGCGACGCGGACGTGGTCGCCCGCCTCGTGACCGCCCGCAAGCACCTCGGTCTGCTCGTGCCCGCGCCCGTGCAGCGGGCGATGGCGGCGGCCCTCGGCGACGACGCGCACGTGGCCGAGCAGAAGCATCGCTACCGGGTGCGACGCGACATCCTGAAGCCGGCCATCGAGGCCGCGGGGTTCCGCATCGACGGCAGCGAGGCCGGTCTGTACCTCTGGGCGACCGAGGGACGTGACGCGTGGGAGAGCCTCGGGCGCCTCGCGGAGGTCGGGATCCTGGTGGGTCCGGGACACTTCTACGGCCCGCATTTCCCGCAGCATGTGCGGTTCTCGCTCACGGCCACCGACGAGCGGATCGCGGCCGCAGCGAGCCGTCTGCGGGCGTCTTCGTCGTGATCCTCCACACGATCGCCCGGACCTTTGTGCGGTAACGGAGTACCCTCCCCGCCCGGCTAGGCTGTAGTCGGCGTGCATCGAGGACCCGATGCGCATCCTGCCGCTCGGCGGCAACGACCTCGACGATTTCCCTCACGAGGAGGCGCGGTGAGCGACGAAGACACGCAGCAGCTGAAGGCGACCCTCACGGTCGGTGAGCGCACGGCGGAATTCCCCGTGCTGACGGGTACCGACGGCTACCCGAGCATCGACGTGTCGAGTCTGACCCGTCAGACCGGTCACACCGCCCTCGACTACGGCTTCGTCAACACCGCGGCCACCAAGTCCGCGATCACCTACATCGACGGCGATGCGGGCATCCTGCGGTACCGCGGGTACCCGATCGAGCAGCTCGCCCAGCACTCCACGTATCTCGAGGTGGCCTGGCTGCTCATCTACGGCGAGCTGCCGACCGCGGCGGAGCTCGAGGAGTTCGACGGACGCATCCGCCGTCACACCCTCCTCCACGAAGACCTGAAGCGCTTCTTCTCGGCGCTTCCGCACACGGCGCACCCGATGTCGGTGCTGTCGGCGGCGACCGCGGCCCTCTCGACGTACTACGAGAACGAGTCCGACCCGCACAACCCCGAGCACGTCGAGCTGAACACCATCCGCCTGCTCGCCAAGCTCCCCGTGATCGCGGCGTACGCCCACAAGAAGAGCGTCGGCCAGGCGTTCCTCTACCCCGACAACGCCCTCGGGTTCGTCGACAACTTCTTGAAGCTCAACTTCGGCGTGCTGAGCGAGCTGTACGACATCGATCCCGTTGTGACCCGCGCGCTCGAGCGCCTGCTGATCCTGCACGAGGACCACGAGCAGAACGCCTCGACCTCGACGGTGCGGCTCGTCGGCTCGACCGGCGCGAACCAGTTCTCCTCGATCTCGGCCGGCATCAACGCGCTGTACGGCCCGCTGCACGGCGGCGCTAACGAGGCCGTGCTGAAGATGCTCGGCCAGATCCGCGACTCCGGCGAGAGCGTCGAGCGCTTCGTCGAGCGGGTCAAGAACAAGGAGGACGGTGTGAAGCTCATGGGCTTCGGGCACCGCGTCTACAAGAACTACGACCCGCGGGCGAAGCTCGTCAAGGAGTCGGCGGACGAGGTGCTGCAGGCGCTCGGCGTCAACGACCCGCTCCTCGACCTCGCGAAGCAGCTCGAGGAGATCGCGCTGAGCGACGACTACTTCAAGGAGCGTCGCCTGTACCCGAACGTCGACTTCTACACCGGCGTCATCTACAAGGCGATGGGTTTCCCGACCCGCATGTTCACCGTGCTGTTCGCGATCGGCCGCCTGCCCGGCTGGCTCGCCCACTGGCGCGAGATGAACACCGACCCGCAGACCAAGATCGGTCGCCCGCAGCAGCTCTACACGGGCTCGCCGGAGCGGTCGTACCCGGGCGTCTGACCGGATGCCGCGTCTCATCGTCCGTCCGCCGTCGAGCCGTCTGGCCGACGGCGAGCTGACCCACCTCGACCGCGTGCCGGTCGATGCCGCGTTGGCCCGTGCGCAGTGGGACGGTTACGTCGAGGCGTTCCGCTCGCGCGGATGGGAGATCCTCGAGGCCGAGGCCGCCGACGATCAGCCCGACGGCGTATTCGTGGAGGATGCGGTCATCGTCTTCGGCGACCTCGCCGTGCTCGCCCGGGCGGGCGCCGTCTCGCGCCGCGGGGAGCGGGACACGATCGCACGGGTGGTGGCGGCATCCGGTCTGGAGACGGTCGAGATCGTCGAACCGGGCACCCTCGACGGGGGCGACGTGCTGAAGGTCGGACGCACGGTCTACGTCGGTGCGTCCTCCCGCACGAACGCGGCCGGTATCGCCCAGCTCGCTGCCCTGCTCGATGCGCGTGGATGGACGGTCGTCACGCGCCCGGTCGAGCGGGTGCTGCACCTGAAATCGGGGGTCACTGCACTTCCCGACGGCACGATCGTCGGCTACGAACCCCTCGTCGACGACCGCGAGGGCTACGCCGCGTTCGCGGCGGTGCCCGAGGAGCACGGCACCGCTGTCGTGGTGCTCGACGAGCGCACCGTGCTCATGTCGGCGGATGCGCCCCGCACCGCCGAGCTCTGGCGCGGGCGCGGACTCGACGTCGTCACGGTGCCGATCAGCGAGTTCGAGAAGCTCGAGGGATGCGTCACCTGTCTGTCGGTGCGGCTGCGCGACTGACGTGCGCGTGGTGATGCGCCTCGAGTGCCGCCGCGTAGTCGGGTACGAGCCCGGTCTCATCGCGCAGCGGGCGCACGTACCCGCCTGATGCGGGGCGAGGGGGCACCTCGACCGGTGACGGATCGATGCGCTCGTACGGGATGCGGGTGAGCAGATGGGTGATCATGTTGATCCGCCCGCGCCGCTTGTCCTCGTTGTCGACCTCGAACCACGGCGCCTCGGCGATGTCGGTGTGCACGAACATGGTGTCCTTCGCGCGGGAGTAGTCCTCCCATCGGGTGATCGACAGCAGGTCGTTGGGGCTGAGCTTCCACCGCCGCATCGGATCGTTCGCCCGCGAGCGGAAGCGACGCTCCTGCTCGACGTCGGACACGCTGAACCAGTACTTCAGGAGCCGGATGCCGTCGTCGACCAGCATGCGTTCGAAGATCGGAGCCTGCTGCAGGAAGCGGTGGTACTCGGCATCCGTGCAGTAGCCCATCACCCGCTCGACGCCCGCGCGGTTGTACCAGGAGCGGTCCATGAGCACGATCTCGCCCGCGGCGGGGAGGTGGGCGATGTAGCGCTGGAAGTACCACTCGGTGCGCTGCCGCTCGGTGGGCGTCGGGAGAGCGACGATGCGGGTGACGCGAGGGTTGAGATATTCGGCGACGCGTTTGATGGTCGACCCCTTGCCTGCGGCATCCCGGCCCTCGAAGATCACCACGATGCGGGCGCCGGTGTGCTGCACCCACGCCTCGAGGTCGACGAGCTGGGCCTGCAGGCGCGCGAGCTCGGTGCGGTACAGCTTCTTCGGCAGCGATGCGCTCATCCTCGGCCTCCTCGGTGCGGATGAGGCGACCCTACGCCGCGTCGCGACCTCGCCGCGTCGCGACCTCGCCGCG
>NZ_MEGA01000111.1:0-716 GCF_001725695.1 Microbacterium sp. SCN 71-21 | reverse complement strand
CTCAGGCGTGCAGGATCGCGTTGAGCGTCACGCCGACGCCGGTGCGCCGCACGGCCTCGACCGCGCCGGTGACGGAGTTGCGCCGGAAGAGCACCCCGTCGCTGCCCGACAGCTGCGCGCCCTTCACGACGGGGCGTGCCCCCGCGGCATCCGCCGGCTCGTCGGCCAGCACGATCTTCGTGCCCGCCGTGACGTAGAGACCCGCCTCGACCACGCAGTCATCGCCGAGTGAGATGCCGATGCCCGAGTTGGCGCCGAGCAGCGTGCGTGCACCGATCGAGACGCGATGCGTGCCGCCGCCCGAGAGGGTTCCCATGATCGACGCGCCGCCGCCGATGTCGCTGCCGTCGCCGACGACGACGCCCTGCGAGATGCGGCCTTCGACCATCGAGGTGCCGAGAGTGCCGGCGTTGAAGTTCACGAAGCCCTCGTGCATCACTGTGGTGCCGGGGGAGAGGTGGGCGCCGAGACGCACGCGCGACGCGTCGGCGATGCGCACGCCCGGCGGGGTGACGTAGTCGAGCAGGCGCGGGAACTTGTCGAGGCCCGCGAGCTGGATGCCCGCACGCACGAGGTGCGCCCGGCGCGCCGTGACGGCATCGGGATGCATCGGCCCGGCGTTCGTCCACGCGACGTTGGGGAGGTGGACGAAGATGCCGTCGAGGTTCACCCCGTTGGGCTGCACCAGCCGGTGCGAGAGCGCGTGCAGCCGGAGG
>NZ_MEGA01000110.1:0-18063 GCF_001725695.1 Microbacterium sp. SCN 71-21 | reverse complement strand
GGATTCGGCGGCGGGGAGTGGATTCGGCGAAGGGAAAGGGAGAGGGGGAGAGGGGGAGGGGGGAGGGGGAAGAGGAGAGAGGGGGGAAGGGTGAGACGCGCGCGCTACGCCACCTGCACCTGGATCGTGTGCCAGCCGGTCGCGCCGTCGGGCGCGGGGGGCGCCTCGGTGACGGTCTGCACTTCACCGGTCGCGCTCGTCGCGCGGCAGCGCACCGTGTGAGAGCCGGATGCCGCGGCCCACGGCACGCTCCACTGCACCCACGTGTCGGCGCTGATCGCCGAGGCGAGGGTCGCGGGGGTCCACGGTCCGTCGTCGACCTGCACCTCGACCCCCTTCACGCCGACGTGCTGCTGCCAGGCCACCCCCGCGATGACGGTCTCGCCCGCCGTCACCTGCGCGCCCGCGCGGGGCACGTCGATGCGGGACTCGAGCTTCACCGGGCCGTGGTCCGACCATCCCCGGTCGGTCCAGTAGGCGGTGGCGTCGGCGAACCGTGTGACCTCGAGGTCGGTGACCCACTTGGTCGCCGACACGTAGCCATAGAGGCCGGGCACCACCATCCGCACCGGGAACCCGTGCTCGATCGGCAACGGCTCGCCGTTCATCGCGACGGCGAGGATCGCCTCGCGGTTCGGGTCGGTGAGCGTCTCGAGCGGGGTCGAGGCGGTGAAGCCGTCGACCGACATCGACAGCACCATGTCGGCGCTCGACTGGGGCTTCGCGCGGGCGAGCAGCTCGCGGATCGGATATCCGAGCCACACGGCGTTGCCGATGAGGTCGCCGCCCACCTCGTTCGAGACGCAGGTGAGGGTTGCGACGCTCTCGGCGAGCGGGAGCGCGAGCAGCTCGTCCCAGGTGATGACGACCTCCTGGTCGACGAGTCCGTGGATGCGCAGCTGCCACGTCGACGGATCGACCTGCGGCACGACGAGCGCCGTGTCGATGCGGTAGAAGTCGGCGTTCGGCGTGATGACGGGGGACAGGCCCGACAGTCCGAGCTCGGCGCCCGCGGGGACGGCCACGGTCGAGACAGGTGTGGGGAGCGTGATCGCCCGCCGCACGGCGGTGACCGCGCGGCTGCCGGCCTGAACGGCCACGCTTCCGAGCAGGGCGGCGAGGCCGACGACGGCGGTCGCGCCGCTCCAGACGAGGAAGTCGCGACGCGTCGGCAGCGGGCCCTCGAGCGGGGGGATGCCGCGGGGGATCCGCGCGACCAGCAGCCGCAGGGCGATCACGCCCACGGCCCCGGCGACGGCCGACGGCAGGAAGGAGAGGGTCGCGGCATCCGCTCTCGTCATGGCGGCCGCGATGCCGGCGAGTCCGGCGAGACCGAACAGCGCCTGCCCGACCCCGCGCCAGCGCAGCTCGAGCACCCCGGCGGCGGCCGCGACGATCGCGGCGACGATGCCGACGAGCGTGAGCAGTGCCGCCTTGTCGCCGGTGCCGAACAACGAGATCGTGGCGTCCTTCGCCCACGGCGGCGCGATGTCGATGAGGAACGACCCGACGGCGGCGAACGGGCTCGCACCGGGCGCCGCGAGTCCCGCGACGAGCTCGCCGACACCGGATGCCGCCACTCCCGCGACGACCCCCGCGAGCGCCGCCCGTGCGGCCTCGCGGCGTCGTGTCGCGTGGGGGGATTCGCTCACGCGCCGAGCCTACGACCGCCGCCACGGTGCACGGCCCGGATCGCGCGGATGCTGGCGGAACGCGCAGGTTGCGCCGCGGCATCCGCCCGTGTCGGCACCGCCGTGCATCGGTAACACTCGCGCAACATGCCCCCGACTAGGGTGAGTGCATGGGCGACCTGTTCGACGGCTACGGCTCCACTCTCGCCCCGCGAAAGACGTCGCAGGGCCTCCCCGCGTTCGACGAGATGTTCGGCCACCCCGAGCACACCGGCGACGCCGTGGCTTCGCGGCAGACCTACCGGGAGCTGCACCAGGCACTGGCGCGCATGACGCAGGACGAGCTGCGCGGACGCACCGAGTCGCTCGCGAACTCGTACCTCGCGCAGGGTGTCACCTTCGACTTCGCGGGCGAGGAGCGGCCCTTCCCGCTCGACGCCGTGCCGCGGGTCATCGACTACGCGGAGTGGTCGGAGATCGAAGCGGGCGTGAAGCAGCGCGTGCGGGCGCTGGAGGCGTTCCTCGACGACGCCTACGGCCGGCAGAACTGCGTGCGCGACGGGGTGATCCCGGCGAAGCTCATCGCCTCGAGCCAGTACTTCTATCGGCAGGCCTATGGCATCCACGCCGCGAACGGCGTGCGCATCCAGGTCTCGGGCATCGACCTCATCCGCGACGAGAACGGCAAGATGCGCGTGCTCGAGGACAACGTGCGGGTGCCGTCGGGCGTCAGCTACGTCATCTCGAACCGTCGGGTCATGGCGCAGACCCTGCCGGAGCTGTTCGTGTCGATGCGCGTGCGCCCGGTGGGCGACTACCCGAACCGGCTGCTGGCGGCACTGCGCGCCTCGGCGCCTGCCGGTATCGAGGACCCCAACGTGGTCGTGCTGACCCCGGGTGTGTACAACTCGGCCTACTTCGAGCACACGCTGCTCGCCCGCCTCATGGGAGTCGAGCTCGTCGAGGGCCGTGACCTGCAGTGCATCGGCGGCAAGGTGTTCATGCGCACGACCCGCGGCGCCCGTCGGGTCGACGTGATCTACCGCCGCGTCGACGACGACTTCCTCGACCCGCTGCAGTTCCGCGCCGACTCGATGCTGGGCGCACCCGGCCTCATGCTGGCGGCCCGCCTGGGCAACGTGACGATCGCGAACGCGGTCGGCAACGGCGTCGCCGACGACAAGCTGCTCTACACCTACACGCCGGACCTCATCCGCTACTACCTGTCCGAGGAGCCGCTGCTCCCGATCGTCGACACGTGGCGGCTCGAGGACGCGGGAGCGCTCGAAGAGGTGCTCGACCGCCTCGACGAGCTCGTGGTCAAGCCCGTCGACGGCTCCGGCGGCAAGGGACTCGTCGTCGGGCCGGATGCCTCGAAGGCCCAGCTCGAGACGCTGCGCAAGACCCTCATCGCCGACCCGCGCGGCTGGATCGCGCAGCCGGTCGTGATGCTCTCGACCATCCCGACGCTCGTGGAGGACGGCATGCGCCCCCGCCACGCCGACCTGCGCCCGTTCGCCGTCAACGACGGTGACGACATCTGGGTGCTCCCCGGCGGTCTCACCCGCGTGGCGCTGCCCGAAGGCCAGCTCGTCGTCAACTCCAGCCAGGGCGGCGGATCGAAGGACACCTGGGTCGTCGGCGGAGCCGCACCCTCCCACGTCGAGTACGGCCAGGGCCAGGGACTCGCGGGCCTCGTCGCCGATCAGGCGTCGACCGTCACGCAGGCGCTGCCGGTGATCCCGACGGATGCCGCGGGTCGCGCCGTCGCGCCGAGCGTGAGCGTGGCGAGCGCACCGAGCAGCGCGGCATCCGCTCCCGAGAACGGCCCCGAGGTCACCCACTCGCCCCAGGACCGCCCGCGCACCACGCAGGAGCAGCAGGAGCAACAGCAGCAGGCGCGCGCCTGCGCCGAAGGGGGCGCGTCATGCTGCTGAGCCGCATCGCCGAGAGCCTGTTCTGGATCGGCCGCTACGTCGAACGCGCCGACGGCACCGCGCGCATCCTCGACGTGCACCTGCAGCTGCTGCTCGAGGATCCCTGGATCGACGAGGACACCGCCTGCCGGTCGCTGCTGGCCGTGATGGGCTCGTTCCCCGCCGACACCGCCGCGCCCGTCACCCGCGAGGACGTGCTCGCCCGCCTCGCCGTCGACCGGGCCAACCCGTCGAGCATCGTCTATTCGCTCAACGCGGCGCGCGAGAACGCCCGACGCGCACGCGAGATCGTCTCGACCGAGCTGTGGGAGTGCCTCAACACCACCAATGCCCGGATGCCGCGGCGGCTGCAGACCGAGAAAGTGCACGAGTTCTTCCAGTGGGTGCGCGAGCGCTCGGCGCTCGCCGTGGGCGTCGTCGACTCCTCGACGAGCCGCGATGAGGCGTGGCAGTTCTTCACGCTGGGTCGCAGCATCGAACGCGCCGACATGACCGCGCGGCTGCTCGCGACCCGGTCGCTGACCGAGGCGTCGGGTCCGTCCTGGACGACCATCCTGCGCTCCTGCGGCGCCTACGAGGCCTACCTGCGCACCTACCGCGGCATGCCGAGCGCCCGCAATGCGGCCGAGTTCCTGCTGCTCGACCGGCTCTTCCCGCGATCGATCATCTACTCGATCCTGCGCGCCGAGGAGTGCGTCAGCGCGATCGACCCGCGCGAGGACCGCGTCGGCGTCTCGAACCCCGTGCTGCGGGCTCTCGGACGCATCCGCAACGACCTCGAGTACAGCCCCATCGCCGAGATCCTCGCCGAGCTACCCGAGCACATGCGGGGAGTGCAGCGGGTCACCCGCGAGGCATCCGACGCGATCCGCCAGCGCTTCTTCCCGACGCAGGCCGAGCCCAGCTGGATCGGAGACACCCCGTGAAGCGCCTACGCATCGAGCACATCACCGGCTTCAGCTACGGCGGCGAGGTCGCCGCGTCGTACAACGAGGCCCGCATGCTCCCCGGCACGACCGACAGTCAGTTCGTGCTGAGCTCGTCGCTGGAGATCGACCCCGCGACATCCATCAACTCGTACATCGACTACTTCGGCACGCGGGTGTCGAGCTTCGACGTGCAGTCGCGGCATCCGTCTCTGCGGGTCACCGCCCGCTCGCTCGTCGAGGTGCGTCCCCGCCCGATCGAGCACGCGGGCATCACGTGGGAGCGCCTGCATGTCGAGGCGTCGCGGCAGATCGAGACGGTCGAGCAGCTCACCGTGACCGACCGCACCCGGCCCCACCCCGAGGTGGCCGAGATCGCGGCCACCATCGCCGGCCGCCACGACGACCCGGGCGAGGCCGCGCACGAGATCACCGCGGCCATCGGCGACGCCGTCGAGTACGTCTACGGCGTGACCGGCGTGCACTCCACGGCCGCCGACGCGTGGGTCGCACGCAAGGGCGTCTGCCAGGACATGGCCCACATCGCGATCGGAGCCCTGCGGTCGGTGGGTATTCCCGCGCGGTACGTGTCGGGCTACCTGCACCCCAAAGCCAACGCCGAGATCGGCGTCGCCGTCGCCGGCGAGTCACACGCCTGGGTCGAGTGGTTCGCCGGCGACTGGCAGGGCTTCGACCCGACCAACAACATCGAGATCGGCGATCGGCACGTGCTGGTCGGCCGGGGGCGCGACTACAACGACGTGCCGCCGCTGCGAGGCGTGTACGCGGGTGGCCACGCCTCGCAGCTGTCGGTGAAGGTGACGATTACGCGCGAGGCGTGACCGGCACCTCCGCGCCCGCCTGACCGCGGGTGAGGCGGTGGAGCTGGGTGACGTGCGCCGGCTCGAGCTCCGCGAGCGTCGAGACGCCGAGCAGCTTCATGGTGCGCTCGATCTCGGTGCGCAGGATCTGGATCGTGCGGTCGACGCCCGCGCGTCCGCCGGCCATGAGGCCGTAGAGGTAGGCGCGGCCGATGAGCGTGAACCTCGCGCCGAGGGCGACGGATGCCACGATGTCCGCGCCGTTCATGATGCCCGTGTCGACCATGACGGTCGCATCGCGGCCGACCTCGCGCACGACCTGCGGCAGCAGGTGGAACGGCACGGGAGCGCGGTCGAGCTGACGGCCGCCGTGGTTGGAGAGCACGATGCCGTCGACGCCGAGGTCGACGAGGCGAACCGAGTCCTCGACGTTCTGCACGCCCTTCACGACGATCTTCCCCGGCCAGATCTCACGGATGACCGCCAGGTCGTCGTACGAGATCGTCGGGTCCATCGCCGCATCCAGCAGCTCGCCGACGGTGCCGCCCGTGGTCGACAGCGACGCGAACTCGAGCTTGGGGGTCGTGAGGAAGTCGTACCACCACCACGGGCGCGGGATCGCGTTCACGATCGTGCCGAGGGTGAGCTGCGGCGGGATCGAAAACCCGTTGCGCTTGTCGCGCAGGCGGGCGCCGGCGACCGGCGTGTCGACGGTGAACATGAGGGTGTCGAAACCTGCCTCGGCCGCGCGTCGGGCGAGGCCGTAGGAGATCTCGCGGTTGCGCATGACGTAGAGCTGGAACCAGTTGCGTCCGGTCGGGTTCGCCGCCTTCACTCCCTCGATCGAGGTGGTGCCGAGGGTCGAGAGGGTGAACGGGATGCCGGCGGCCTCGGCCGCTCCGGCGCCGGCGATCTCACCCTCGGTCTGCATCAGGCGCGTGAACCCTGTCGGGGCGATGCCGAACGGCAGGGCGGACGGCCCGCCGAGCACCTCGACCGACGTGTCGACGGACTCGGCGGGACGCAGCACCCGCGGGTGGAACTCGATGTCCTCGAAGGCCTGGCGGGCTCGGGCGGGGCGAGCGAGAGCTCGCCCTCGGCCGCGCCGTCGGTGTAGTCGAAGGCGGCCTTCGGGGTGCGGCGCTTCGCGATCGTGCGCAGATCCGCGATCGTGAGCGCGGACTCGAGCCGTCGCTTCTTGAGGTCGAAGGACGGCTTCTTGAACTGCATCAGTTCGAGCAGCTCGGCCGGGTTGGGAAGCTGACGCTGAACCATGTCTCTCCTCAGGAGGTCGCGGTCGGGGTGTAACGAAGCGGCGCATGGGTGCGCCGTACGAGGTCGCGGAGCGCCTCGAGGGAGCCGGCGGCGAAGCCCGCCGCGCGGGCCTGCACGAGAACGTTACCGAGCGCGGTGGCCTCGACGGGACCCGCCTCGACGACGAGTCCCGACCGGTCCGCCGTGCGCTGGCACAGCAGGGTGTTCAGGGCGCCGCCGCCGACGATGTGGATCGTCGCGACATCGACCCCCGCGAGCTGCGCGGCGGTGTGCACGTTGCGCGCGAACGCGTCGGCGAGCGACTCGACGATCGCGCGGGCGTACTCGGCGCGGGTGCGCGCCGGTCGCACGCCGTGCTCGTCGCACCACGCGTCGATGCGGCCGGGCATGTCGCCGGGGCGCAGGAACCGCGGGTCGTCGACGTCGAAGACCGGCACGGATGCCGCGGGCACCTCGGCGGCCGAGTCGAGCAGCGTCGGCAGGTCGATCGCATGACCCTCCTTCGCCTCCCAGCCGCGCACGGTCTCGCTGAGGATCCACAGGCCCATCACGTTGTGCAGGAACCGCACGCGGGAGTCCACGCCGCCCTCGTTCGTGAAGCCGGCCTCCCGGGCGGCGTCGGTGACCACCGGCGAGGGCAGCTCGAGGCCCACCAGACCCCACGTGCCGCACGAGATGTAGGCGGATGCCGCGGCATCCGCCATCGGCACCGCGACCACCGCCGAGGCGGTGTCGTGCGAGCCGATCGCCGTGACCGGCACCGCGCCGGGCGCACCGATCTCGGCGCGCACCTCGTCCAGCAGCACGCCGTAGCTCTCGCCCGGGGCGATGAGCGGCGCGAGCAGCGAGCGGCGCAGCCCGAGACGGTCGAACAGGTCGTCGTCGAGACGCTGGTCGTCGACCCGCAGGAGCCCGGTGGTCGATGCGTTCGTCAGCTCGGTGCGGGCCTGGCCGGTCAGCCAGTACGCGACGAGATCGGGGATGAGCAGCGCGGTGTCGGCGAGGTCGAGCACGTCGCGGCGCTCCGCGGCGAACTGGTAGAGCGTGTTGAACGGCAGGAACTGCAGGCCGTTGCGGCGATAGAGATCGGGATGCCGCATCCGGCTGTGCACACTGAGCACCCCGCGTGCGGTGCGCTCGTCGCGGTAGTGGTACGGGTTGCCGAGCAGCACGCCGTTGCGCAGCAGACCGTAGTCGACCGCCCAGGAGTCGATGCCGATGGAGGCGATGCCCGGCGCCTGCCGGAACGCATCGCCGAGGCCGCGCACGGCCGCCCCGTACAGCCCGAGCACGTCCCAGTGCAGCCCGTCGGGCGTGCGCACCGGGGTGTTCGGGAAGCGCGCCACGGTCTCGGCCCGCAGCTCGCTCCCGCTCACGTGCGCGAGCACGACCCGGCCGCTCGTGGCGCCGAGGTCGATGGCGGCGACGTGGCCGCCGGAGACCGCTGACGTCATCGCAGGAACGCCGCGGCGACGCCCGAGTCGACGGGGATGTGGAGACCGGTGGTGCGGCTGAGTTCGGGGCCGGTGAGCACGTACACCGCGTCGGCGACGTTCTCGGGCACGACCTCGCGCTTGAGGATCGTGCGGTTCGCGTAGAACTGGCCGAGGTCCTCCTCCTTGACCCCGTAGGTCGCGGCGCGGTTGGCGCCCCAGCCCGAGGCGAAGATGCCGGAGCCGCGCACGACGCCGTCGGGGTTGATGCCGTTGACCCGTACGCCGTGCTCACCGAGCTCGACGGCGAGCAGGCGCACCTGGTGGGCCTGATCGGCCTTGGTCGCCGAGTAGGCGATGTTGTTCGGACCGGCGAACACGCTGTTCTTCGAGGAGATGTAGATGATGTCGCCGCCGAGCTTCTGGTCGATGAGCGCCTTCGCGGCCGCCTTCGACACGAGGAACGAGCCCTTGGCCATCACGTCGTGCTGCAGGTCCCAGTCCTTCTCGGTGGTCTCCAGCAGCGGCTTCGAGAGCGACAGGCCGGCGTTGTTGACGATGAGGTCGATGCCGCCGAAGGCGAGCACGGCGGCATCGATGGCGTCCTGCACGGCGGCGCCGTCGGCGACGTTGGCGGCGACGCCGATCGCGACATCCGATCCACCGAGCTCGGCGGCGGCGGCCTGCGCCTTCTCGAGGTCGAGGTCCGCGACCACGACGCAGGCGCCCTCGGCGGCGAGACGGGTCGCGATGGCCTTGCCGATGCCCGACGCCGCTCCCGTGACGAACGCGATGCGGCCCTGGTGGGTCTTCGGCTTCGGCAGGCGCTGCAGCTTGGCCTCCTCGAGCGCCCAGTATTCGATGCGGAACTTCTCCGCGTCGGAGATGGGGGTGTAGGTCGAGAGGGCCTCGGCGCCGCGCATCACGCCGATCGCGTTGACGTAGAACTCGCCGGCGACGCGGGCCGTCTGCTTGTTCGCTCCGTAGCTGAACATGCCGACACCCGGCACGAGCACGATGAGCGGGTCGGCGCCGCGGATGGCGGGCGACTCGGATGTCGCGTGCGCGTCGTAGTACGCCTGGTAGTCGGCGCGGTACTCGACGTGCAGCTCGGCGAGGCGGGCCAGCTGCTCCTCGAGCGTCGCGGTGGCCGGAAGGTCAAGCACGAGCGGCTTGACCTTCGTGCGCAGGAAGTGGTCGGGGCAGCTCGTGCCGAGACCGGCGAGGGGGAGGAGCTTCTCGCGCGAGAGGAAGTCGAGCACCGGCTCGCTGTCGGTGAAGTGGCCGACGACGACCCGGTCGGTCGAGGCGAGGCCGCGGATGGTCGGGGCGAGGGCGGCGGCGCGCGCGCGGCGCTCGGCCTCCGGCAGCGGCTCGTAGCCGGGGACGACGGCTCCGAACGGCTCCGCGGCACCGTGCTCGGCGATGTAGGCGGCCGCGGTGTCGATGATCCACAGCGAGTTGCGCTCGGCCTCGTCGGAGGTCTCGCCCCACGCGGTGATGCCGTGGCCGCCGAGGATCGTGCCGATGGCCTGCGGGTTCTCGGCCTTGATGGCGGCGATGTCGAGTCCGAGCTGGAAGCCGGGGCGGCGCCACGGCACCCAGACGACCTTGTCGCCGAAGATCTTCTCGGTCAGGGCGGGTCCGTCGGCGGACGTTGCGATCGCGATGCCCGAGTCGGGGTGCAGGTGGTCGACGTGCGGGGCGTCGACGAGGCCGTGCATCGCAGTGTCGATCGAGGGGGCTGCGCCGCCCTTGCCGTGCAGGCAGTAGTCGAAGGCCGCGACCATCTCGTCCTCGCGGTCGATGCCCGGGTAGACCTCGGTGAGCGCGCGCATGCGGTCAAGACGCAGCACGGCGAGACCGGACTCGGTGAGCGTGCCGAGATCGCCGCCGGATCCCTTCACCCACAGCAGCTCGACGGGCTCGCCGGTGACGGGGTCGGTCGCCGTCCCCTTGGCGGACGTGTTGCCGCCCGCGTAGTTCGTGTTCTTGGGGTCGGCGCCCAGACGGTTGCTGCGGGCGATGAGCTCGGATGCGGCGGAGTTCGACATTCGGTGATCCTGTTCGTGTTCTCTTCTGTGAGATCAAACAAAAGATAACAAAATCAGACGATCTGCACCAGAGGGCGATACGGATCGAGACGGGTGTCGTCCGCGGCGAGATCGGTCACGAGCAGATCGATCTGCGACCAGTCGAGCGCGGACGCCAGCGCACGATCGCCGAGCTTGGAGGAGTCGATCAGCAGCACCGTCTCATCGGCCGCCGCCGCGAACGCCGACTTCATGGCGGCCTCCTCGGCCGTCACCTCGCTCGACCCGCGCAGATCGATCGCCGCCGCCGAGGTGAAGAAGCGGGCGTAGGTCGCCGCGGCCACGGCGCGCGTCGCGAACGGACCGACGTAGCTGCCGGTGCGGTCCTCGCGCTCGCCGCCGACCAGGATCGACCTGACGCCCGCGATCTGTCGTGCCGTGGCGGCGTTCTCGACCGAGTTGCTGACGACCAGCAGATCGTCGGCCTCCGCAAGATGGGCGAGCAGCACGCCGGTCGTCGACGAGGCATCCATCGCCACCGCCCCCGAGCGGGGGACGAGCTCGGCGGCCTTGCGGGCCAGCACGGCCTTCTGAGCGCCGCGCGTGGCCCGGCGCTCCTCGAAGGGGCGTGGCGTGATCGCCGCCACCGCACCGCCGCGCACCCGGCGCACGGCGCCCTCGGCGGCGAGGTCGGCGAGGTCTCGGCGTACGGTCATCGCCGAGACGCCGAGCTCGTCAGCGGCGCTCTCCAGACGGATCACGTCATCGCGATGCAGGATGGCGAGCAGAAGCGCCCGTCGTTCTTCTCCGAGCAATCCAGCCATGGGGCCTGAGCGTATCGGTTCGGTGTGGTGCGCCGGGGAGACCGCGATCGGCGGTGCGATCTCCCCGACGGGTCTGGGTGGGTCAGGCGCCCCAGCCGGCCTGCACGCCGCCGACGCGCTCGGCCTCGATGCGGGCCTGGTAGCCGGAGGCGAGGTAGGCGGCCATCGGGTCGGCGGGAAGCCCGCGACCCTCGCGCCACTCGGCGAGAGCCGGACGCACGTCGGTGTAGAACGCGTCCATGTAGACGGCCTGGGCGGCCAGCACATCGTTCGCGGTCTGCGCGGCGGCCAGCGCCTCACGGTCGACGAGCAGCGCACGCGCGGTCATCTCCTGCACGTTCAGCACCGAGCGGATCTGACCCAGGATCTTGTTCTCGATGTTGTGGCACTGGTCGAGCATGAAGACCACGTCGGGGTTGTCGAGCCCGCCGCCGCGGATGACCTCGCTGAGGATACGGTAGAGCTGGAACGGGTCGGCGGCGCCCACGATCAGGTCGTCGTCGGCGTAGAAGCGGGAGTTGAAGTCGAACGACCCCAGCTTCCCGAGGCGCAGCAGCTGCATCACGATGAACTCGATGTTCGTGCCGGGCGCGTGGTGGCCCGTGTCGAGGCAGACCATCGCCTTGTCGCCGAGCGCCGCGACCTGCACGTAGGAGGTACCCCAGTCCGGGACATCCGTGTGATAGAACGCCGGCTCGAAGAACTTGTACTCCAGCACGAGACGCTGCTCGTCGCCGAGGTGGGCGTAGATCTGCTGCAGCGAGTCCTGCAGGCGGTCCTGGCGGGCGCGCATGTCGTTCTGGCCGGGGTAGTTCGAGCCCTCTGCGAGCCAGATCTTCAGGTCGCGCGACCCCGTCTCGTGCATGACGTCGATGCAGGTGAGGTGGTGGTCGATCGCCTTCCGGCGGATGCGGTCGTCCTCGTGGGTGAGGGCGCCGAACTTGTAGTCGTCGTCCTGGAAGGTGTTGGAGTTGACGGTGCCGAGGGTCACGCCCTCGGATGCCGCGTGCTCCCGCAGGGCGCTCCAGTCGTCGACGAGGTCCCACGGGATGTGCAGGGCGACGGCGGGGGCGAGGCCGGTCAGACGGTTCACCTGCGCGGCATCCGAGATCTTCTCGAACGGGTCGCGCGGGGTGCCCGGCGTCGTGAACACCTTGAAACGGGTGCCCGAGTTGCCGAACGCCCAGCTGGGCAGCTCGATGGCCTGCTTCTCGAGAGTGGAGCGGACGGCGGGAGTCAGGATGCTCACTGTGCGCGGCTTTCTGCGGTCGTAGGGACGGGCGAGGAGCCGCTCTCGGCGAGCTGGTCCTCGAGGTGGAAGATCTCGGTCAGTGCGGTCGCGGCCTGGTCGGGCCGCCCGTCGAGACCGAGGAAGAAGGGGGCCATCTCCGCTTCCCAGCGGGTGGCGATCTCGGATGCCGCGAGGTACGCCTGCGCGGCCACGTCGTCGTCGACCTCGTAGTAGCCGACGAGCCTGCCGCCCTCACCGAGGAAGAGCGAGTAGTTGCGACGACCGGATGCCGCGATCTCGGCGAGCATCTCCGGCCAGACGGGGGAGTGCCGTGCGAGGTAGTCGTCGAGGCGCGCGGGGTCGATACCCGCCCTGTTCGTACCGGGCCTGCGCGCGCTGAAACAGCCAGACAGGCTGCTGCTGCCGCGCTTTCTCTACACGGCCGGGAGGGGAGACAAGATCAGAAGTTGAAGTTGTCGATGTTGCTGGCGTCGAACACGAACGGGTCGCCCAGCAGCACGGTGCCGTCGGCGCCGACCGTGAACTTGCCGAGCTTGCCGGCGGTGAAGGTGTCGCCCTGCTTGCCCGTGATCTCGCCCTTGATGAGCGCCTCGGCGGCGTAGGCCGCGAGGTAGCCGAGGTCCTCGGGGTTCCACAGTGCGAACGAGGTGACGGTGCCGTCCTTGATGTAGGCCCGCATCTGGTTCGGGGTGCCGAGACCGGTCAGCGCGACCTTGCCCTTGTAGGCGGACGTCGACAGGTAGCGAGCCGCGGCGGCGATACCGACCGTCGTGGGCGAGATGATGCCCTTCAGGTTCGGGTGGGCCTGGAGCAGAGCGGCGGTCTTGTCGAACGAGGTCTGGTCGTCGTCGTTGCCGTAGACGACATCGACGAGCTTGATGTTCGGGTGGTCGCTGGCCAGCAGCGCCTTCATCTTGTCGATCCACGCGTTCTGGTTGGTCGCGTTCGCCGCGGCCGAGAGGATCGCGATCTCACCCGAGTCGCCGATCTGCTTCGCGATCAGGTCGACCTGCACCTTGGCGATGCCGTCGGACGTCGCCTGGTTGACGAAGATGTCGCGGCACGAGGTCTCGGTGTCCGAGTCGAAGGTGACGACCTTGACGCCCGCGGAGCGGGCCTGGTTGAGCGAGTCGCAGATGGCCTTCGGGTCGTTCGCCGAGACGACGAGCGCTCCCACGCCCTGCTGCGTGGCCGTGTTGATGTAGCTGACCTGACCATCGGGCGAGGCCTGCGCGGGGCCGACCTGGTTGAAGGTGCCGCCGAACTCGGCGACCGCGGCCTGGCCGCCCTTCGCCGAGGTGTCGAAGTACGGGTTGCCGAGGTTCTTCGGCAGGAACGTGATCGACAGGTTGCCGCTGCCGCCGCTCGAGCCGCTGGTCGGCGACGACGAGCCGGTGTCGGCACAGGCCGTGAGGGCCAGCGCCGCCGTCACGGCCACAGCCGCGAGGGCCAGGACGCGCTTGGGTGCAAACGTCATTGTTCGTTTCCTTTCATGGGTGGCGCCGCGACGGGACGTCGTCGGCTGGTCGTGCGGGCTCATGAAGCTGCGGAGGCCGCCACGGTGGGTGTCGGCGCCGGTCGGCGGCGCCGGGACTGGAGGAACGCGAGCACGCTCGCGCCGATCACCGAGAGCACGAGCAGCGTGCCGGTGATGATGTTGATGACGTCGGAGGTGACGTTCACGAGGCGCAGGGCGCTGGAGAGCGTGCCGATCAGCAGCACGGCGGCGATGACGCCGTACAGCTGGCCACGACCGCCGAACACCGACACCCCGCCGAGCACGACCGCGGCGATGACCTGCAGCTCGAGCCCGGTGGCGTTGTCGCCGCGCGCACTGCCGAAGCGCAGCGTGTAGAAGATCCCCGCGAAGGCCGAGACGACGCCCGCGAGCACGAACAGCACGAACTTCGTGCGCTCCACGTGCACGCCCGAGAATCGGGCGGCGTCCTTCGAGAGGCCGATCGCGTAGACGCCGCGACCGAAGGGGGTGAAGTGCAGCAGCAGCGCGAAGATCACCAGGAGCACGAGGAACGGCACGATGATGTACGGGATCGCGGTGCCCGCGATCTTCGCCTTCGCGAGCGCTGTCCACTCGACGGGGAAGCTCGTGACGGCGGTGGTGCCCAGTAGGCCGACCGCAAGACCTCGGAACAGCGCGAGGGTTCCGATCGTCACGGCGAGGGAGGGGAGCCCGACGACGGTGACGAGGAAGCCGTTGATCGCGCCACCGATGACGCCGACGAGGAGCGCCGCGAGGGCGGCGACCCCGAACGGGGCCCCCGCCTGCACGAGCACTCCGGTCGTCACACTCGACAGACCCACCATGCTTCCCACCGACAGGTCGATCTCGCCGGTGATCATGATGAGGGTCATCGGCAGTGCGATCAGAAGGATCGGCGCGACGTCGAGCAGGAGGAAGGTGAGGGTGAGCGGCTGGTTGAACCCGCGCACGGTCGAGGCCGACACGATCGCCACGGCGATCAGGAGCACGACGATCGCCGTCTCACGCGAGAGCAGCACGCGGCGCCAGAACGGCTTGTCGTAGTTCTTCACGACCCGCACGGTGGCAGTGGTGGTGGGGGCGGTCATGCCTGGTCCCTCGTTTCGATGAGACGCCGTTTCTGTCGCACGGCCAGGACGCGGTCGAGCACGATCGCGCCGATGATGAGGACGCCGACGACGGCCTGCTGCCAGAAGTCGGGGATGCCGAGCACCGGAAGCGCACGGTTGATGGTCAGCAGCAGCACGGCGCCGAGGGCGGCACCCCATACGGTGCCGACACCGCCGACGATCGCGACGCCACCGACGACCGCGGCGCCGACAGCCTGGAGTTCCCAGCCGGTGCCGGCCTGGGAGTCGACGGTGCCGTAGCGCGCGGCGTAGAAGACGCCCGCGAGGCCGGCGAGTGCTCCCGAGAGGATGAAGGCGGTGAGGATGCGACGGGTCACCCGGAGTCCGTACAGGTGCGCGGCTGCGGGGTCGGAGCCGATGGCGTAGAACTCGCGCCCGCCCCGGGTGTTGCGCAGGTACCACGCGGCGATCGCGAGGACGACGACCGCGACGATCGTGAGGATCGGGATCGTGAGGATCTGCCCGGTGCCGAGCCCGAGGAACGAGCTCGGCATGTCGGAGGCGTTCACGCGGTTGCTGCCCGCCCAGACGACGCCGATGCCGCGGTAGGCGTAGAGCGTGCCCAGCGTGATCACCATCGCGGGAACCTTGCCGAAGGCGACGAGAGCTCCGTTGACGAGTCCGAGAACCGCGCCCGCCGCGACGGCGATCAGCACGACGAGCGGAATCGGGATTCCGGGGATGTCGCTGAACAGCCGGCCGGTGAGATACGCGGTGAGACCGATCACGGAGCCCACCGAGAGGTCGACGTTGCGCGTGATGATCACGATCGCCTGTCCGACGGCGACGAGCAGCAGGATCGACGGGGTGAGGAGCAGGTCGCGCCAGCCGTCGGAGCTGAACAGGAAGCTGGGGTTCTTCACCGTGCCGGCGGCGACCACGAGCACGATGGCGAGCAGGATGCCGAACTCACGTGCGCGACCGAGGCGACCGATCGTCCTCGACACGGCCGAGACGGGGATGTTGGTGGTGGTCATCGGGCGTGCTCCGGAGCGTGGGTGGCGGCGTGCATGACGTTCTCCGAGGTGGCCTCGGCGCGGGCGATGTCGGCGGTGAGGCGACCCTCGCGCATGACAAGCACGCGGTCGGCCATGCCGAGCACCTCGGGAAGCTCGGACGAGATCATGAGGATGCCCATGCCGCGGCCGGCGAGCTCGGAGAGAAGGCGGTGCACTTCGGACTTCGTGCCGACGTCGATGCCGCGCGTGGGCTCGTCGATGATGAGCACGGTGGGCTCGGTGGCGAGCCACTTCGCGAGCACGACCTTCTGCTGGTTGCCGCCCGACAAGGTCGCGGCGACGGTGTCGAGGGCGTGGGTCTTCACCTCGAGGCGCGACGCCCATTCGCGTGCGGCACGGTTCTCGGCACGCTGAGTGAGCAGTCCGAACTTCGTGAGCCGGCGGCGGATGGCGAGCGTGATGTTCTGTCCGACGCCCGACTCGACGACGAGTCCCTGCTTGCGGCGGTCTTCGGGGACGAGGGCGAGGCCGGCACGCATGGCCGCCGTCGGGCGGCCCGAGGGCACGATCTTGCCCTTGAGCTTCACGGTGCCGGCGGAGTACGGGTCCACGCCGAACACGGCACGGGCGACTTCGCTGCGCCCGGCACCCACGAGGCCGGCGAGGCCGACGATCTCGCCGGCGCGCACTGTGAACGAGATGTCCTGGAAGACGCCGGGGCTGGTGAGATGCTCCACCTCGAGCAGCGGCTCGCCGATCTCGGCGGGCTGCTTGGGGAACAGCTCGGTGATCTCACGTCCCACCATCTGACGAACGATCGCGTCGACGGTGGTGTCGGCGATCGCGCTGGTCGCGATGTAGGCGCCGTCGCGCATGACGGTGACGGTGTCGCAGAGTGCGAAGACCTCGTCGAATCGGTGGGAGATGAAGATGAGCGCGCGCCCCTCGTCGCGCAGGCTGCGCGCGATCGTGAACAGGCGCTCGACCTCGATGCCCGACAGGGCGGCCGTCGGCTCGTCCATGATCAGCAGCGACGCGTCGAGGGAGACGGCCTTGGCGATCTCGATGACCTGCTGGTCGGCGATGGAGAGACCCTCGGCCGGCCGATCGGGATCGATCAGCACGCCGAGTCGGGTGAAGAGGCGCTCCACCTCGTGGCGCATCGCCTTGCGGTCGATGCGGCCGAATCGGCTGGTCGGCTGGCGCCCCATGAAGATGTTCTCGGTCACCGAGAGATCGGGGAAGAGCGTGGGCTCCTGGTAGATGACCGCGACGCCCGCCGCCTTCGACTGGGCGGTCGACGAGAAGTCGACCGCCTCGCCGCGGAGGCGGAACACGCCGGCGTCGCGCTGGTAGAGGCCGGCGACGATCTTGACGAGCGTCGACTTGCCGGCACCGTTCTCACCCACGAGGGCGTGGATCGATCCGCCGTCGACGGAGATCGTCCCGGAGCGCAGTGCGACGACGGAGCCGAAGGACTTCTGCACGTCCCGCAGTTCCAGCACGGGGCTGTCGGTCATGAGATAACTCACCCTCTCCATTGAGGGAGTGAATCGTTTCAATCCCTGCCGGAACGACGTTAGGGCCTCGTCAGGATGGTGTCAAGGCGAATTTGCCCGTAGTCTTCCGGCGTTATTGATTCGTTTCACTCTCACCGCCCGAGGACGTGAGGAGGAGAGCTGTGGCCGTCAGCGTGCGCGACGTCGCCGAAGCCGCCGGGGTGTCCGTCGGCACCGTCTCCAACGTGCTCAACCGCCCCGACAAGGTGTCGGCGGAGACGGTGGCCCGCGTGCACCGCGCCATCGACCTCCTCGGGTTCGTGCGCAACGACGCCGCCCGCCAACTGCGCGCGGGTCGCAGCCGCAGCATCGGCCTGGTCGTGCTCGACATGCGCAACCCGTTCTTCACCGAGGTCGCCCGCGGTGCGGAGGAGCGCGCATCCACCGACGACCTCACCGTGCTCATGGCCAACAGCGATGAGAAGCAGGATCGCGAGGACCGGCACGTCGAGCTGTTCGAGGAACAGCGGGTGTTCGGCATGCTGGTGACCCCCGTGTACGACAGCGTTCCCAAGCTCCGTGCCGTGCGCGACCGCGGCACGCCGACCGTGCTCGTCGACCGCGAATCGCGCGACGGCTCGTTCGCGTCCGTCGCCGTCGACGACCTCGCAGGCGGCACCCTCGCGGCATCCCATCTGCTGGACGTGGGGCGCCGTCGACTGATGTTCGTGGGCGGACCGGTCTCGATCCGTCAGGTCGCCGATCGTCTCGAGGGCGCTCAGGGCGCCGTCGCCGCACACGGCGGAGCGTCGCTCGAGTTCGTCGGCACGCGGGCGCTCACC
>NZ_MEGA01000109.1:0-6428 GCF_001725695.1 Microbacterium sp. SCN 71-21 | reverse complement strand
CTTCTTGACGCGGGACAGCAACTGGCGTGGGTCACCGACCCGAGCCTGCCGCTGGATCAGGCGCGAGAGGAATGGGAGCAGACCCGGCCCTCCGACGAGAACCTGATCCTCTGGGCCGAGCGGATGCAGGACTGCCCGGATTCGATGCCCTCCTCCGTGGAGCTGGAGGAACTGGCGAAGAAGTGGGCGCTCAGCGTCGAGTTCCTGCTGGAGCTCGTGGCGACGGAGCCCCCGCGGGAGTACATGCGGGCGAACCAGGCGACGCTCGCCGAGGCGGCGACGATCCGGTTCTTCCGCGAGCTGCGGTAGCGCCTCGGTTCGTTCCCGCCTCGCAGGACGACCTTGGCCCCTCGGGCGCGAAGGCACGCTATCGGGCGAACGTGGAGGCGATCCACCTCATCCACGATCTGAACTCGACGGGTCGCCCCGCGTCTCCAGAGGGTCAGCGCGTGCTCGCCCGCTGGTCGAGCTGGGGCGCGATCCCCGAGGTCTTCGATGATCTGAAGCCCGAATGGGATGCCGAGCGCGCTGAGCTGCGCGAGCTGCTGAGCGACGACGAGTGGGATGCCGCGGCGCGGACGACGATCAACGCGCATTACACCGACCCGATGATCGCCCGGCAGGTGTGGCGGCTGCTGGACGGGCTGGGGTTCCGCGGCGGCGCGGTGCTGGAGCCCGGTTCCGGCGCGGGTACGTTCATCGGCCTCGCGCCGGCGTCGGCGCAGATGACCGGGGTGGAACTCGATCCACTGACGGCGGCGATCTGCGCCGAGCTGTACCCGCACGCGACCATCCGTGCCGAGTCCTTCGCCGATACTCGCCTGCCCGAAGGCCACTTCGACGCGGCCATCGGCAATGTGCCCTTTAGCAGCGTCACCCTGCACGATCCGCTGCACAACGCGACACGGCAGTCGATGCACAACCACTTCATCATCAAGTCGCTGCGCCTGACCCGGCCGGGCGGGCTCGTCGCGGTGCTGACCTCGCACTTCACGATGGACGCGCAGAACCCCGGTGCGCGGCGGGAGATGAATGAGCTGGCCGACCTCGTGGGTGCGATCCGCCTGCCTACCGGGGCGCATCGCCGCGCCGCGGGGACGGAAGTCGTCACCGACCTGCTCGTGTTCCGACGGCGACCGGACGGCGAGCAGATGCGCGACGACGCCTGGGAGACGGTCGCCCGGGTGCCTATCGACGGCGTGCCGATGCGGATCAACCGCTACTTCGATGAGCACCCGGAGCAGATACTCGGGGAGGTCGGCGTCGGTCACGGAATGTACGACGGCGCGACCCTCACGATCACGACCGATCTGGCTGACCTGGGAGCGGAACTCGCTGTCGCCGTCGACCAGCTCGTGTTCTCCGCCCGCCGAGCCGGGCTGACCATGACAGAGCGCACCGCCGAGCAGCGGGCTCGCCGGGCCGCGTTCACGCCGTCGGCGCCGGAACTGTGGGCCGGCAGCATCGTGGCTAACGAGGCCGGCGGCTTCCGCACCGTGGTCTCGGGCTCACCGGAACCGCTCGCGGTGCCGAAGTCCGCCGAGCGCGAGCTGCGCGCTCTGCTGCGCCTGCGAGACGGCGCATCTCGCCTACTAACGGCCGAGGCCGCGAGCGTGGACGACACCCCAGACATCGTGCTCACACGCACGACGCTGCGCCGCGATTACCTGAAGTACGTCGGAACCTATGGGGCATTGAACCGCTACACGCTGCGCCCGACGGGGCGCACCAACGAGGACGGCGAGGAAACCTTCGCCCGCATCGTGCCGACCCCGATCCGGCTCCTGCGCGCCGACCCGTTGGGTCCCCTGGTGCTCGCGCTGGAGCAGTTCGATGATCAGGATCAGTCCGCGTCGCCCGCGGCGATCATGAGCCACCGCGTGGTGGTGCCGCGTGCTGAGGTGCAGGGTGTCGACAGCCCGGCCGACGCCATCGCGGTCAGTCTCGACCGCAGCGGACGCATCGACATCACCCTCGTCGCCGATCTGCTCGGGATGAACGACCGGGAAGCGCGCGAGGCAATGGGAACGCTCGTGTTCACCGATCCCGTGACTAGCCAGCTCATCCACGCCCCGGAGTACCTGTCGGGCGATGTGCGGGTCAAGCTCGAGGCAGCGCGGCTCCGAGCCCAGGATGATGCCGAGTTCCAGGTCAACGTCGACGCGCTTACCGAGGTGCTGCCCGCACCGCTGGGCATCCAGGACATCCACGCGAAGCTCGGCGCGGTATGGATCAGCGCCGAGGTCCACGAGCAGTTCCTTCGTGGCATGCTGCGCGCGCTCGACGTTCGCGTGGAGAACCCGCTGCCAGGCATGTGGGAGATTCGGGGTGGACGGCAGGGGCTGCTCTCCACCTCCGAATGGGGCACGCCGCGCCGCCCCGCTCCGGACATCGCCCAAGCCGTCATGGAGCAACGGACGATGCTCGTCTACGACGAGGAGAAGGACATCGACGGCAAGGTGCGCCGCGTGCTCAACCCTGTCGAGACTGCAGCCGCGCAGGAGAAGGCCGACGCGCTCCAGGAGCGGTTCAGCGATTGGGTGTGGGAAGACCCGGCTCGCGCGCAGGCGCTTGTGGACGAGTACAACCGGCGATTCAACTCGATCGTGCTCCGCGACTACACCGATGCCGGCGCGTACTTGTCGCTGCCTGGCCTCGCCTCCAACTTCGAGCCGCGCACTCACCAGCGCGCCGCCGTCGCGCGAATGGTGTCCGAGCCTGCGGCGGGCCTGTTCCACGAGGTCGGCGCAGGCAAGACTGCGGAGATGATTATGGGCGCGATGGAGATGCGCCGGATGGGGCTTATCAGCAAGCCCGTCGTGGTCGTGCCGAACCACATGCTGGAGCAGTTCGGCCGCGAGTGGCTCCAGGTCTACCCGCGCGCCCGCGTGCTCGCGGCATCGAGCCTCGACCTCACCGCCGACAAGCGGCGGCTGTTCGTCGCCCGGGCCGCCGCGAACGAGTGGGACGCGATCATCCTCACGCAGGGTGCGTTCGCCAAGATCCCGTTGCGCGCCTCCACCCAGGAGCAGTACATCCGCGGGCAGGTGGAGGACGTGCGGCAGGTGCTGAGTGAAGCGACCGGCGAACAGCGGCTGAGTGTCAAGCGCATCCAGCGCAAGCTCCTGGCGATGGAGAACAAGCTGAAGGAGCGCACTGACACCGACCGCGACCGGGGCGTTTGCTTCGAGGACACCGGCATCGACTACGTCATCGTCGACGAGATGCACATGTACAAGAACCTCGCCACGGAGTCGAACATCCGCGACGCCGCGATCGAGGGCTCGGATCGCGCGAGCGACCTTCACATGAAGCTCGAATACCTCCGCTCGGCCGGGCGCGAGCGGGTCGTCACCGCGGCGACCGCGACGCCCATCTCGAACTCGATCACCGAGACCTACGTCATGCAGCGATACCTCCGGCCCGACGTGCTCGAGTCGGCAGGGGTCGGCGCGTTCGATGCGTGGGCGGCGACGTTCGGCGAGTTGGTCACGCAGATGGAGATCTCGCCGACCGGCAGCACGTTCCGCATGAAGACCCGGTTCGCGCGTTTCCAGAACGGGCACGAGCTGCTGCGGATGTGGTCGGTGTTCGCCGACGTGAAGACCGCTGACGACCTCGACCTGCCCGTGCCCGCGCTCGTGCAGCGCGACGACGGCAGCCGCGCGCCCTCCACCGTGCCGGTGCAGCCGACCGTCGAGCTGGAGCAGTACGTCGCCTCCCTCGCCGAGCGCGCAGAGAAGGTCGCCACCCGCCAGGTGCGCCCCGACGAGGACAACATGCTCCTGATCGCCACCGACGGGCGCAAGGCCGCCCTGGATATCCGCATGGTCATTTCCCGCGACCCGTCCGGGCCGAGCAAGGTGGATGTCGCCGCCGACGCGATCCACCGCATCTGGGAGCGCACTCGCGACAACGAGTACCTGGACACGCTGACCGGGCAGCCCTCCACGGTGCGCGGCTCGCTCCAGCTCGTGTTCTCCGATATCGGCACCCCGAACCAGGACAGGTGGAACGCCTACGACGAGCTGCGGCAGCAGCTCGTGCAGCGCGGCATCCCCGCCGAGCAGGTCAGATACATGCACGAGGCGAAGACCGACGTGGAGAAGGCCCGCCTGTTCGCCGCCGCCCGTGCCGGCCACGTCGCCGTGCTCCTCGGATCGACGGAGAAGATGGGCGTCGGCACCAACGTCCAGGCCCGCGCCATCGCACTGCACCACCTGGACTGCCCGTGGCGACCCTCCGACATCGCCCAGCGCGACGGTCGCATCATGCGGCAGGGCAACCAGAACGAGGAAGTGGCGATCGTCCGCTACGTCACCGAGCGATCCTTCGACTCCTACATGTGGCAGACGGTCGAGCGGAAGGCCGCGTCGTTCGCGCAGCTCCTGCGGGGCAAGATCAACGCCCGAGAGATCGAGGAGATCGACACCTCCGCGCTGTCCGCGGCCGAGGCCAAGGCAATCGCGTCCGGCAATCCGCTCCTGCTGGAGCACTCCGTCATCCTGAACGAGGTGAACCGGCTGCGACGCCTGCAACGCGCGCATGAGCGCAACGAGGACATGCTCGTCCACACCAGCAACCGCGCCCGGTCTTCCGCCGAACGCGCGGCGGCGGACATTCGCGGGCTGGAAGCCGCTGTCCCACGGATGATCGACACGAGCGGCGACAGGTTCCGCATCACGCTCGGCACGCGCGACTACGACTCCCGGTCCGACGCCGCACACGCCCTCGCCGCATGGATGGGCGACTCCGGGCTGAGGTGGCTACCGCGATACGGGCACAAGGACTTCGGGATCATCGGCCGCATCTCCGGCTTCGACATCCACGTCGAGGCCCGCTCCGGGCTCGCCGCCCTCGATGTGACCGTCTCCCTGCCCGAGGTGCCGCGCTCGGGCTTCTCCATGCCGAAGGAGTCATTCCTGGAGGCCGGGCTCGGACTTGTGCAGCGCATCGAGAACCGCGTCAGCGGCATCCCCTCGCTCCTCGACCAGGCCCGCGAAGACCTTGAGGAAGCCGAGCAGACCGTCGCCGACACGCAGCAGCGCCTCGGCCAACCCTTCCGCCACGCCCAGGCCCTCACCGACGCCGAGGAAGATCTCACCCGCGTCGAAGCCCAACTCGCCGCAATGCAGGACGAGCCTCGCCCGGACCCTGTCGCGCTGGAGTCCGAGCGTGGCGAACTGACGATCGAGGCCGTGCGCGCCTATGAACCGAACCTGGGATCACGGGAAGGCACCAGCCGAGAGCCCGCAGCCCCGTTCGTCCCTGCGACGTCCCCTGCCGCGCCGCCGAGCAACGCGCCGAGGCTGTAGTTCAGCGGCACTCCGGGCCGAGCCCCTCGATGATCATGCTCGGGTCGGCGATGATCTGTTCACAAAGCAGGCATCGCGTGCCACGGAAGATCACCTCGGGCTCTCCGTGGATGCCGAGGCCAAGCTCCATCTCATCTTCGCCGAGGTCAAAGCCGGGGCGGCCGACTGCCGGAGAAGTCCCAGCAGAAAAAGAGACGCCCATAGTGGCAAGTGATGAGACCGCCGCTCGGCCTATCGCTGCTACCTCGGCCATGCTTCTGCCCTCGGCGGCTGCGGCTCCAAGCAACTTGTGGATGAATACAGTCCCGGCGAGCCCGCGTGCGCCCGTGCCTTGTCCTGTTCCTTTCAGGGCAACGTCATCGTCCACGATTACTACTTCTACCGGAATCCCTTCGGCTCGCGCCATCTCGGCAGCGAGGCCGAAGTTAAGGCGGTCGCCGGTGTAATTTTTGACGACCAACAACGCTCCGGGCTCTCCCGCAACGGCCTTGATGGCTGCAAAGACGGAGTCGCTGCTGGGCGAGGTGAAGACTTCTCCGGCCACGGCGGCGCTCAACATGCCAGCCCCGACATAACCTGCATGAGCCGGTTCGTGTCCGCTGCCGCCGCCGGAAAGCAACGCTACCTGATGATTGCGCACCTTCTCCGCGTCCGCGCGGACCATCACCTGGTGACCGGACAAACGCCTCAACCCCGGATACAGGACAGAGAAGCCCTGCAGCATCTCTTCGACAACGTCTTCAGGCCGGTTGATGAACTTTTTCATGACGAAGCCCATCATACTGCTCCGAATTGACGTCTTTCGCGATAACTACGAAGCCGCAGGACTGCCCGCAACGCATCGTCTTGCACATGAAGATCTCCCCTGCTAACTAATCTTCTAGTTGCTCGTCCCATCAATGTGCTCCGGTTACGGGAGTAAGCGAAACGATGCCGCCAAAGCGTTCCAATACGTTGACAGAAGCCGAGCTTCGCATCATGCGCATCCTGTGGGCGCGCGGAGAGTCGCTGGTCAGCGATCTGGTCTCGGCAATGCCCGAGAGTTCTCCCTTGGCGTACACCTCGGTGCTGACGACTGTGCGTGTTCTGGAGCAGAAGGGTTATGTAAAGCAC
>NZ_MEGA01000108.1:0-6636 GCF_001725695.1 Microbacterium sp. SCN 71-21 | reverse complement strand
CCGCGCGGATCGACGCCGCGGCCGCCGCGTGCGGATCGGCGTCGGGTGAGCCACATCAGGAGCGGTGTCGTCGCACGGGGTCGCCCGCAGGAGAGCGGCGAACTGCGCGACAGGTTTGGCCCGCGTGAGGCGGCATGCCTAGGCTCGATGCCATGACCGACGCAGAACGCACCCCCACCCGGATCGATGCGATCGCGGAGGCATGGGTCGACAGGCTTGCCGAGCTGTCGCCGATGACCGCGACCTACATCGGACGCTTCGAGCACAACGGCCGCTTCGACGACCTGTCGCCCGAGGGGGAGCAGGAGAAGCACGCCGCGATCACCGCCGTGCTGCGCGATCTGTCCGATGCCCAGCCGGTCGACGACATCGACGCGGTCACCCTCGCCGACCTCCGCTCCGAGCTGCAGCTGCAGGTCGATCTCCACGACGCGGGCGCCCATCTGCGGGACCTCAACGTGATCGCCTCACCCGCGCAGGAGCTGCGCAACGCGTTCGACCTCATGCCCACGGACTCGGTCGAGGACTGGACGGTGGTCGCCGAGCGGCTGCGCGCACTGCCCGCGGCCCTGAACGGCTACGTGTCGACGCTGCGCGAAGGCATCCGCACCGGCGTGGTGCCCGCCCGTCGCCAGGTCGACGAGGTCGTCGGTCAGATCGCCCGTTACACGGCGGAGGACGGCTTCTTCGCGGACTTCGTCGGCGGCGCGACCCTTTCCGACGGCGCCCTACCGGCCTCGCTCGCGCGGGAGCTCACGGATGCCGCGGGTGCGGCCCGCGTCGCCTACGACGACCTGGCGCAGGTGCTGCGCACCGAGCTCACCCCCGTCGCGCTCGAGCACGACGGCGTCGGTCGCGAGCTCTACGCCCTGCACTCCCGGCGGTTCCTCGGGGCGACGATCGATCTCGATGAGACCTACGAGTGGGGAGTCGAGGAGCTCGCGCGCATGGTCGCCGAGCAGGAGTCGATCGCGAACGAGATCCTGCCCGGGGCATCCGTGGCCGAGGCGGTCGCGCATCTCGAAGCCGACGCCTCGCGCAAGCTCCACGGCACCGCCGAGCTGCAGCGCTGGATGCAGGAGACGAGCGATCGCGCGGTCGCCGAGCTCGGCCGCAGTCACTTCGACATCCCCGAGCCGGTGCGTCGCCTCGAGTGCATGATCGCCCCCACCCAGGAGGGCGGGATCTACTACACAGGCCCGACCGACGACTTCTCGCGTCCGGGACGCATGTGGTGGTCTGTGCCGGAAGGCGTCACCGAGTTCGACACGTGGCGCGAGCTGACGACGGTCTATCACGAGGGCGTTCCGGGGCATCACCTGCAGATCGCGCAGTCGGTCTACAACCGCGCCCAGTTGAACTCCTGGCGTCGCCTCATCGCGGGGTCGTCGGGTCACGCCGAGGGCTGGGCACTCTACGCCGAGCGCCTCATGGAGCAGCTCGGCTACCTCGAGGATCCGGCGGACCGCCTCGGGATGCTCGACGGGCAGCGGATGCGCGCGGTGCGCGTGGTGCTCGACATCGGGGTGCACCTGGGCAAGCCGCGCCTCGACGGCTCGGGCACGTGGGATGCCGACTATGCGCTGGAGATCATGCGTCAGAACGTCAACATGTCCGACGCCTTCATCCGGTTCGAGGTGAACCGCTACCTCGGGTGGCCGGGCCAGGCGCCGTCGTACAAGGTCGGACAACGCATCTGGGAGCAGATCCGCGACGCGTACCGTGCCGCCCAGGGCGACGCGTTCGACATCAAGGCGTTCCACAAGAAGGCGCTCGACATCGGCGGCGTCGGTCTCGACACGCTGCGCAGCGCCCTCGTTCCCTGAACGGGAATGCCGGGCCGCGGCATCCTGTTCCATTCCCCTGAATGAAAGGGTGACCCATGACGGATGACGCATCCCGAGCCGCTGCGGTGGAGTTCGGACTCGACACCTTCGGCGACGTGACGGCCGATGAGACGGGGGCGACGCTCACTGACGCCCAGACGATCCGCGACGTCGTCGAGCAGGCCGTCGTGGCGGATGAGACCGGGCTCGCGTTCTTCGGCGTGGGGGAGCACCATCGCCGCGAGTTCGCCGTCTCGAGCCCCGAGATCGTGCTCGCCGCCGCCGCGGCGCGTACGTCGCAGATCCACCTCGGCACCGCGGTGACGGTGCTCTCTTCCGATGACCCGGTGCGGCTGTACGAGCGGTTCGCCACCCTGCAGGCGGTGTCGTCGGGTCGGGCCGAGATCATCCTCGGTCGCGGCTCGTTCACCGAGTCGTTCCCGCTCTTCGGCTACGACCTTCACGACTACGAGGTGCTCTTCGAGGAGAAGCTCGACCTGTTCCACCAGCTTCGCGCCGAGCAGCCCGTCACGTGGTCGGGTCGCACCCGCGCCGCCCTCACCGACGCCGACGTCTTCCCCAAGACGGAGACCCCCATCCCGACGTGGATCGGCGTCGGGGGCAGTCCGGAGTCGGTGGTGCGCACGGCACGCTATGGATTCGGCCTGCTGCTCGCGATCATCGGCGGGTCGCCCGCCCGCTTCCGGCCCTACGTCGATCTGTTCCATCGCGCGACCGCGTCGTTCGGGCACGGCGCGCTGCCCGTCGGTGTGCACTCGCCGGGCCACATCGCCGACACGGACGAGGAGGCCTGGGAGCAGCTGTATCCGGCGATGGAGTACAACCGCAACGCGATCGGCCGCGAACGCGGGTGGCCCCCGTACAGCCGTGCGCAGTTCGCTCACGACGTCTCGCCAGAGGGTGCGATCTACGCGGGATCACCGGAGCGCGTTGCTCAGAAGATCGCCGACGCCGTACGCACGCTCGACCTCGACCGATTCGATCTCAAGTTCTCGAACGGCACGCTGTCCCACGCACGGATGCTGCGTTCGATCGAGCTCTACGGCACGGTCGTCGTGCCGCGGGTGCGGGAGCTGCTCTCTGGTGAGTGAGCGTCAGCGGCGCGGTGTGCGGGGCGACTCGAGACCGAGGTGCACGCGAGTGCGCCGCCGCTCGATCACGATGAAGGTGGCACCCAGGGCCCACAGGGGCACCTGTACGAGGAACGCGGCACGGAACGCGTTCAACGAGTAGGTGCCGGGAGTTCCCGCCCCCTGCAGGTCGAGCGCGAGACCGATGAGGAACACCGCCACCAGCGCGGCGAGGAATCCGCCGACATTCGTGATTCCGGTCGCCGTGCTGAGCCGGTGCTGGGGGTTGTGCGTGCGGGCGTGGTCGAACGCGATCATCGACGCGGGTCCGCCGGTCGCGAGCGCGATGGCGAGCACGACGAGAAGCCAGACCGGGGCCGTCCCCGGCCACAGGATGACCGCCATCCATGCCACGAACTGAAAGGCCACGCTCGGCAGCACGAGCAGGTGGGACCGGCGCATCGGCAGACGGGCCGAGAGTGTCCCCATGATCGGCCCGAGCGCCATGCCGATCACGACATATACCGTCGTGATGCCACTGGCTCCCGCTGTGCTGAGGCCCTCGCCTGAGGTCAGGAACGGGATTCCCCACAGCATGACGAACGCGGTTCCTGCGAACGGGGTCGTGAAGTGGGACCAGAACGCGAGACGTGTGCCGGGGTGCGACCACGCTGCCCGGACGCCGACACGGTTGTCGATCGTCGAGGTGATCGCCGCGATCGTGCCCGTTCGGGTGTCGACCGAGACGTCAGCGGTACGCCCCGGCGGTCGATTGCGGATGATCACCCAGGTGAGGATTGCGAAGAGCACGCAGAGGGAGGCGAGGCTCGAGAACGCGATCGTCCAGGAGGTCGCGTGCAGCAGCGCCGCGAGGGGGAGGATCGCCAGCAGCTGACCGGCCTGTCCGACGATGCCGGTGAGCTGCATCATCACGGGGGCTCGTTGTGCCGGGAACCATACGGCGACCACGCGCAGGATGCTCGGGAAGATGGCCGCGTCGCCGGCGCCGATGAGCATGCGGGCGGCGATTGCGATGCCGACGTTGGGGGAGAACGCCATCACCAGCTGCCCGGCGGCCATGAGGAGCATCCCGATCGCGATGATGGGGCGCGCGCCGAAGCGGTCGAGCAGCACGCCGATCGGCACCTGCATGCCGCCGTAGACGCCCAATTGCAGCACCGCGAACATCGCGAGGGTCGACGCGTCGGCGTGGAACCGCGCCGCCGTGTCGACGCCGACCGCGGCGAGCGAGGTGCGGTTGGTGACCGACAGCAGATAGGCCGCGACGCCGACTCCCCAGATGAGCCACGCCCGCCAGCTCGGGGCGACGGGGGCGAGGGGGTTCACTCGTCCCAGCGTAGTCCGCGCGCCTTCCGCGGCGGCGTAGGGTGAGCGCGTGGCATCCGTGCGATATGTGGCGATCGGGGACTCGTTCACCGAAGGCGTGGGCGATGAGCTCGACGACGGGTCGGTGCGCGGCTGGGCGGACCTCACGGCCGCCGGCTGGGCGCATGCGGCGGGGGAGCCGATCGAATATGCCAACCTCGCCATACGCGGGAAGCTCGTCTGGCCGATCGTCGAGCAGCAGCTCGAGCCCGCGCTCGCTCTGCGCCCCACGCACCTGTCGTTCAACGGCGGCGGCAACGACATGCTGAGACCGCGCACCGGCATCCCCTCGATCGTCGACGCGTTCCGCCACGTCATCCGGCGGTGCGACGAGGAGGGCGTGCAGCTGATCCTGCTGTCGGGGGCGAACCCGTCGGCGAGGCTGCCGATGTCGAGTCTCATCCAACGGCGCGGCGACGAGCTGTCGCGCGCGGTCGAGGAGATCGTCGCGGACCGCCCGGACATCATCCGGGCCTACAACTGGCCGGACCGCGAACTCGCCGGGCCCGACTACTGGTCCGACGACCGCCTGCACATGAACGCGCGGGGTCATCACCGTGTCGCCGCGCGGGTCATCGAGAGCGTCGGGCTCGAGGCGCCGCGGGAGTGGTGGTCGCTTCCGGATGCCGCGGCCCCCTCCGGCCCCGGCGGCTGGGCGTACTACCGCGCCCACGTCGTGCCATGGGTGAAGCGCCGCCTCACCGGCACGTCGTCGGGCGACGGCCGCGTCGCGAAGGCCGGCACCTGGGTGCTGGTCTCACCGTCGTCGTGAGCGCGACCCTGGCTCGACGGCCACACGCGCCCTGCGCCAGACTCTCGTCATGAGCGCCCTCAGTCCCGACGATCTCATCGCCGCGATCCCCGTCGCGACACGCCGAGCCGATGCGCGCCTCCTCCTGGAGAGGTTCGCCCGCGCGACGGGGGAGCCCGCCACGGTCTGGGGGAGCAGCATCATCGCGTTCGGCAGCTACCACTACCGCTACGCGAGCGGACGCGAAGGGGATGCACCGGCCGCAGGCTTCGCCGCCCGCGCGTCGACGCTGGTCGTCTACGTGCCCGACGGTCTCGACGCGCACGCGGACGCGCTCGCGCGCCTCGGCGCGTACCGGGCGGGGAAGGGATGCCTCTACCTCAAGAGCCTTGCCGACATCGATCTTGACCTGCTCATCGACATCATCACGACGGCGTCGGATCGGGTGAAGGCGGGGTCGGCGATCCACGGCGCCGGCGGGGCATCCGCCTGACGAGGCGCTTTCTCACGGCCCGCCCGGGGGCGGACGCGGGGGAGCGGGCGTAGCGTCGCCCCCACGCGGCGACGACGCCGACGCTGACCCTCCGGAGGACCGCCATGTCGCTGCTCGACGCCCCCGCCTCCGGCTCGGCACCGAGTTATCGGCTGGATGCGGGTGGGTGGCGTCGGGTCGCACTGATGGGCGCGGTCATCCTCACACTGTTCGCGGTGGGGATCGCGCTGGTCGCCGCCGCGACGGGAATGCATGTCGCTATCACGGGGGAGGGCGCGGGCGGGAGCGGCTCGGTCTTCGGCTGGGCCACCGGCATCCTCGCGTTGACCCTCGGCATGAGGCATGCGTTCGACGCCGACCACATCGCGGCAATCGACAACACCACGCGCAAGCTCGCCGCCGACGGCAAGCGACCACTCGCTGTCGGATTCTTCTTCTCGCTCGGGCACTCATCGGTCGTGTTCGCCCTCGCGGTGCTGCTCGCCGCGGGAATGGGCTGGGTCGCCGGGCAGGTCACCGACGATGCGTCACTGCTGCACACGATCACGGGGATCATCGGGCCCACCGTGTCCGGTTCGTTCCTCGTGATCATCGCCGTCATCAACACCCTCGTGACAGTCGGGATGGTGCGCGTGTTCCGCAGGATGCGCACGGGGGAGTTCGACGAAGCCGCGTTCGAGGAGGAGCTCGCGAAGCGCGGCCTCCTCAACCGTGTGTTCGGCCGCATGGCCGACCGCATCGACGCGTCGTGGAAGATCTACCCGCTCGGGGTGCTGTTCGGCCTCGGATTCGACACGGCGACCGAGGTGGCGCTTCTGGTGATCTCCGGCACCGCGGCGGCTGCGGGACTGCCATGGTGGGCGATCCTGTCCCTCCCGATCCTGTTCGCCGCGGGTATGTGCCTGTTCGACACCGTCGACGGCGTGCTGATGAACTTCGCCTACGGATGGGCGTTCCTCGGCGCGGCGCGCAAGGTGTATTACAACGTCGTCATCACCGCGATGAGCGTGTTCATCGCCCTCGTGATCGGCGGATTCGAGCTCGCCTCGGTGCTGGCCACCAATCTCGGCTGGGACATCCCGGCGATCG
>NZ_MEGA01000107.1:0-6666 GCF_001725695.1 Microbacterium sp. SCN 71-21 | reverse complement strand
GTCGTCCTTGGCGCGCAGCCATTCATACGGATCGTCCACCGCATCACCGTGGTGGGTGCGCACGTGGGTTCGACGGGGGGCGACGGGGGGAACGGATGCCGCGGCAGCGGCGGACGCATCGGTCACCCTGCCCACGGTATCCCAGCCCGCCGCGCCCGCGGCCGACCGCGCGTCGGTCGCCGTGCGTACGCTGGGGGCATGAGCTCCGTCTCCCTCGGTCAGTATCCGCCGGCGCTGCGCACGCTCATCCATCTCAGCGACACGCACTTCCTCGCCGGCAACCGTCCTCTCGGCGGTCGGTATGACACGTCAGCGAACCTCGCCGCGACCCTCGCGCGCATCGACGCGATGCGCATCGCGCCGGACGCGATCGTGATCACGGGCGACCTCACCGACCTCGGCGAGCCCGAGGCGTATGCGTCGCTGCGAGCGGTCGTCGAACCGTTCGCGGCGCGCCTGGCCGCCCCCGTCGTGTGGGTCGCGGGCAACCACGACGAACGACCGGCGCTGCGTGCGGGGCTGCTCGACGCCGCGCCCACGGAGGAGCCCGTGACGGGCGTCTGGGACCTCGGCGGCCTCCGGCTCATCGCGCTCGACTCCACCGTGCCCGGGTGGCACCATGGCGAGCTCGGCGACGCGCAGCTCTCGTGGCTGCGCGATCTGCTCGCGCACCCCGCGCCGCTCGGCACCCTTCTCGCCCTCCACCATCCGCCGCTGCCGAGCCACGTTCCGCTGTTCGACATCCTGGAGCTCCGCGACCAGCCGGCGCTCGCCGAGGTGGTCGCCGGAACGGATGTGCGCGGCATCCTCGCCGGACATCTGCATTATTCGACGCACGGCACGTTCGCGGGTGTGCCCGTGAGCGTGGCCGCGGCGACCTGTTACACGATGGATCTCGCCGCTCCGGCGGCGAAGGTGAACGGTATGGACGCCGGGCAGTCGTTCCACCTCGTGCACGTCTACGCCGACACGATCACCCACTCGGTCGTGCCGGTCGCCGGGGCCGAGGCCGGCGACTACTTCGACGAGGCATGGCTCGCACGCATGGCCGCGCTCGATCCCGCGCAACGCCTGGAGCAGTTCTCTCGCAAGCGCTGAGCGCGCGATTAGGCTCGAGGCATCCACCTTCAGCCGTGATCACACCCACAAGGACACCCCATGGCAACCGATGCAACGACGCATACCCACACCCGCACCGAGACGGACTCGCTGGGATCGATGGAGATCCCGGGCCACGCCTACTGGGGCATCCACACCGCGCGCGCTCTCGAGAACTTCCCCGTCGCGAAGCGCCCCATCTCCGTCTACCCGGACCTCGTCACGGCGCTCGCGATGGTGAAGCAGGCCTCGGCGCGCGCGAACGCCGACATCGGGGTGCTCGATCCGGCCAAGGCCGACCTGATCGACCGCGCTGCGCAGCGGGTCATCGACGGCGACTTCCACGACCAGTTCGTCGTCGGTGTGATCCAGGGCGGCGCGGGCACGTCGACGAACATGAACGCGAACGAGGTCATCACCAACATCGCGCTCGAACTCGCGGGTCGTGAGCGCGGCGACTACGCGTTCCTGTCGCCCATCGACGACACCAATCGCAGTCAGTCGACGAACGACGTCTACCCGACGGCGGTGAAGATCGGTCTCTCGCTGACGCTCCGAAGCCTCCTCGACGAGCTGGCCAACCTGCGGCAGTCGTTCCTCGACAAGGCCGTGGAGTTCCACGATGTGCTGAAGGTCGGCCGCACTCAGCTGCAGGACGCGGTGCCGATGACGCTCGGGCAGGAGTTCCACGGCTTCGCCACGACCCTCGGCGAGGACTACAACCGACTCCGCGAGAACGCGTTCCTCATGTACGAGATCAACATGGGCGCGACGGCGATCGGCACGGGCATCACGACCCATCCCGGGTATGCGGCGGCGGTGCTCCACCACCTGCGTGAGATCACCGGCCTCGACCTCGCGACCGCCGATGACCTCGTGGAGTCCACGAGCGACACGGGCGCCTTCATGTCGTTCTCCGCGTCACTCAAGCGCAACGCGGTGAAGCTCTCGAAGATCTGCAACGACCTGCGTCTGCTCTCTTCAGGTCCGCAGGCCGGACTCGGCGAGATCAACCTGCCCGCGCGGCAGGCCGGCTCGAGCATCATGCCGGGCAAGGTGAACCCCGTGATCCCCGAGGTCGTGAATCAGGTCGCCTTCTCCGTCGTCGGCGCCGATATGACGGTCACGATGGCGGTCGAGGCGGGGCAGCTGCAGCTGAACGCCTTCGAACCCGTCATCGCGCACTCGATCTTCCAGTCGCTCACGTGGATGCGTCAGGCGATGTGGACGCTGCGCGTCAACTGCGTCGAGGGCATCACCGCGAACCGCGACCGCCTCGGTGCGATGGTCGGTGCCTCTGTGGGCGTGATCACTGCGCTCACGCCCTACATCGGCTACGCGGCCGCGGCGGCGCTCGCGAAGACGGCACTCATGACAGGGCGCAACGTCGCCGACCTCGTCGTCGAGGCGGGACTGATGTCGCGCGACGAGGTGACCAAGCAGCTGTCACCCGCCCGCCTGTCGGGGCTGCAGACGATCACCGCCGCGATCCCCGTCATCGCGCCCGAGGACGCGCCGGTTCCGCCCGTCGGCTGACTCGACGTCGCGCCTCTTTCGGCTAACACTCAGGAACCGATATCGTCACGGTAGCGTCACGCAGTGGCGCTCTTGTATCGACCCTGAGAGGGATCCCATGTCCGAACCGCAGTACGCCCCGCCGCCCCCGCCGGCTCCCGCCGCCGCCGTCGAGCAGCCGGGCCGCACGCTCGGCATCGTCGCCATCGTGTTCGCGATCATCATGCCCGTGGTCGGCCTGATCCTTGCGATCGTTGCAAAGGTGCAGTCCAAGCGCGCCGGTGTGAAGAACACGCCCTCCACGGTGGCGCTGACGTTGAGCATCATCTTCATCGTGCTCGGCATCATCGTGGCCATCATCGTCGCGGCGGTCGGTGCGGCGGCCGCCGCCGCGCTGCTCCAGCAGTGCGCGACGCTCGGCACGGGCATCCACGATGTCAACGGTGTGACCATCACCTGCAACTGACACCGCATCGACGAACGGCCGGCCCCCTCGGGGTCGGCCGTTCGTCGTGTGGGAGCGGTTGCCGCGTCAGTCGGTCATGCGGCAGTGCGTCGTGAGGGCGCCGATGCCGTCGATGCCGACCGTGACAGTGGAGCGATCGCGCAGGAAGATCTGCGGATCGCGCGAGTAGCCGGCCCCGCCCGGCGAGCCGGTCGAGATGAGTGTTCCGGGCAGCAGGGTCACGGACTGCGAGAGCTGGGCGATGAGGGTCGCGACCGACCGCACCATCTGCCCGGTCGAGGCGTCCTGCACGGTTGTGCCGTCGACGATCGTCCAGATGTGGAGGTCCTGCGGGTCGGGGATCTCGTCGCGGGTGACCGCGTAGGGGCCGGTGGGGGTGAAGCCGTCGAACGACTTGCACCGGCTCCACTGGGCCTCCGAGAACTGGATGTCCCGGGCCGTGATGTCGTTGACGACCGTGTACCCCCACACATGGTCGAGGGCGTCTGCGGCAGCGACGTCCTTCGTGTGCCGGCCGATGATGACACCGAGTTCGGCCTCGTAGTCGACCGACTCGCTGAGCGACCGGGGCCAGGAGGTGGTCTGCTCGTGTCCCGCGAGGGAGTTGGGCCAGAGCACGAACACCGTGGGCGTGGCATCCGTCTTCAATCCGAGTTCGCCTGAGTGGGCGGCGTAGTTCAGGCCGACCGCAAGGATGACCGGCGGATCGTCGACGGCCGATGCGAACGCCACGCCCTCGAGCGAGGTCGCCGGCGCGGCCGGCGCCGCGGCGGCGATGCGGGCGAGCACGTCATCGCCGCCGGCGACGAGCTCGGACAGGCGGGTCGGGGCGCCGGGGAACAGCTCATCGACGTAGACGGCGTCATCCTCCCGCACGAGAACGAGTCGGGGCTCCGTCGCCGCCGGGTGGAGCACGTGGGCGAAACGCATCTCTCCAGGCTAGTGCGGTCCCGCCTCTAGGCTGGGGCGATGGGGGATGCTGGCGGCGATCAGAATGACCGAAACCTGACCGAGGCCACTCCGCTCATCGGGGTCGAAGCGGAGCCCGGAGAGGCGATCCTGGCTGCGCCGCCAGCGATCGATGCGCGGATCCCCTCGTCTCGTGGACGTCGGGCCCGGTGGTGGGCGCTCGCTCTCGCAGCGCTGGCCGTCGCGGCGGTCGGGGCGTATCTGCTCGTCTTCGTCGGCATCGTCCCGTCGGTGGTCGCCGCTGCGCTCGCCGCCGTTCCGCTGGTGGGGACGTTGGAGGCGGTGCGAGCCGTCGATCGTGAGGTCCGGCAGCCGCGAAGTCTGCGGGTCTTCGCCGTGCTGTGGGGTGCGGGCGTCGCTGTACTCATCGCGCTCGGTGTGCAGGTGGTCTTCGTCGTCCTGGACATCCGGCCGGAATACGAGCTGATGCTGATCGTCGAGGCGCCGATCGTGGAGGAGGTGGCGAAAGGCTTGGGGGTGCTGCTCGTCCTCCTCTGCGCGCGGCGGGCCTTCGACGGTCCGCTCGACGGCGTCGTCTACGGGTCGGCGGTCGGCGCCGGGTTCGCCTTCAGCGAGAACATCACGTACTTCGGGGAGGCCATCGCCGACGGCGGGGCCATGTACGCCGGGATCCTGTTCGTCGCCCGCGGCGTGGTGACCCCGTTCGCGCACCTCATGTTCACGGCGGCAACAGGTTTCGCGCTGGGCCTGGCCGCGCGTCGCGGGATGCGGCTGCGCGGCGTGAGCGCGGCGTGGGTGCTCGGGCTTCTCGTCGCGATCGTGCTCCACATGGTCTGGAACGCATCGACTGCCCTGGGCGGCTTTGCGGCACTCGGGCTGTTCATCGTCGTCCAGGTGCCGTTGTTCGCAGCATTCGTGACCGTCGTCGTGCTGCTGCGACGAGCGGAGGCGAGCGCGGCCAGAGGGCGCATCGCCGAGTATGCGGCGGCGGGCTGGTTCACGCCTGGCGAGGCCCAGATGCTCTCGACGGCGTCGGGCCGACGCGCGGCCGTCGCGTGGGCCTCCGGATTCCCGCGGGATCGTCGTCGTGCGATGCGCATGTTCATCCGTGAGGCGAGTGTCCTCGCAGCTGTGCGCCAGCGGGTGGTGAATCGGCGCAACCCCCTCGATGTCGCGGACGAGCGGAGCCACCTGGATCGGATCGGCGCCGCCCGAGCGGAGCTGTTCGCGACGTGAGCGCATCCGATCCGGTGCCCCGCACAGACTCAGCGCCCGGTGCCGCGGCGATGCCTGCGTGTCTCCCGAGCGCTGAGTAGGTCTGGTGTCAGGATGCCCCGAGTCGCCGGACCTGTCAAGGGTGGGCCGATATGTCACACCCGCGCGCCGCGGCGTCGCGCGTGCTTGGATGGAGTCATGACTGACAACCGCACCAAGCCCGAGATCGACGCCCCTGAGGGTGACGCCCCGAGCGACCTCGTCATCCGCGACCTGATCGTCGGCGACGGGGCGGAGGCCAAGCCCGGCGACACCGTGACCGTCCACTACGTCGGTGTCGAGTTCACCTCCGGTGAGGAGTTCGACTCCTCGTGGGGTCGTGGCGAGAGCATCCAGTTCCCGCTGCGTGGCCTCATCCAGGGCTGGCAGGACGGCATCCCCGGCATGAAGGTCGGCGGACGCCGTGAGCTCGTCATCCCGCCGCACCTCGCGTACGGCCCCGCCGGTGGGCACTTCCTCGGCGGCAAGACGCTCATCTTCGTGATCGATCTGCTCGCCGTCGCCTGATCCGACTCGAGACATCCGGATGCCTCGTCCCCTCGGTGGGGGCGGGGCATCCGTTGTTCGTGACGCCGTCATCAGGAATTTTCCATTCTTGGGAATGCATGTTGCAGGATGGTGGTTGCACCCGCCAGACATCGCGATCCGCGCGACCATCCACATGGAGATGACATGACCGACACGACGCTCGAACTCCCCGGCTACAAGGCCGGCACCTGGGTCCTCGACCCCTCGCACAGCGAGGTCACCTTCTCGGTGCGCCACATGATGATCTCGAAGGTGCGCGGCACCTTCGGCGTCAAGGCCGCCACCATCGAGGCTCCGGAGAACCCGCTCGAGGCGAAGGTCACCGCCACCGTCGACGTCACCTCGATCGACACCAAGGACGAGGGTCGCGACCAGCACCTTCGCAGCGCCGACTTCTTCGACACCGAGACCTACCCGACGATCGAGTTCGTCTCCACCGGCGTGCGCCTCGAGGGTGACAAGTTCCTCGTCGACGGCGACCTGACGATCCGCGGCATCACCAAGCCGGTCACGTTCGACTTCGACTTCGGCGGCTTCGGCAACGACCCGTGGGGCAACTACAAGGCCGGCGCGACCGCCAAGACGGTCATCAACCGCGAGGACTTCGGCCTCACCTGGAACGCCGCCCTCGAGACCGGCGGCGTCCTCGTCGGCAAGGACGTCACCATCGAGCTCGACCTGCAGGGCTCGCTGCAGGCCTGATCGCCTTCCCGTGGACGGGGTGGATGCCGCGGCATCCACCCCGTTCGTCGTTCAACGCCGCAGGCGCAGCCGGTTCTGGGCGAGCAGGATGCCGAGGAAGACGATGAGTGCCCCGACGGGCTCCTGCCACGAGACGCCCTCGCCGAGCACGA